>JANONZ010000078.1:0-19028 GCA_031421095.1 Thermomicrobiales bacterium | reverse complement strand
ACGACGACCATGATCTCGTCGCCGACGGACACGACGTCCTCGACGGTGGGAACGTGGTGATCGGCCAATTCGCTGATACGGACCAGGCCTTCCTTGCCGGGCATGATCTCCACGAAGGCACCGAAGCCCATGATCCGGGTGACCTTGCCCATATACAGGGCACCCACCTCGACCTCACGGGTCAGGCTGTTGATCCAGTCGATCGCCTTGCGGGCGTTGTCGCCGGAAACGGCCGCGATCTCGACCGTGCCATCGTCCTGGACGTTGATCTCCGTGGACGTCTCCTCCTGGATCTTTCGGATCATCGACCCACCCTTGCCGATGATCTCGCGGATCTTCTCGGGGTTGATCTTGATCGTCGTGATACGCGGCGCGAAGTCGCTCATGTCCGAACGTGCCTCGGGCATGACCTGCGTCATCTTGTCAAGGATCTCCAGACGGGCCGCGAGTGCCTGCTTGAGACCGCCGCGGATGATCGCCTCGTTGATGCCCTGGACCTTGATGTCCATCTGCAGGGCGGTGATGCCGTCCCGCGTTCCGGTCACCTTGAAGTCCATGTCGCCGACCGAGTCCTCCTTTCCGAGGATGTCGGTCAGGACGACGAACCGGCCATCCGGTTCGCTGATCAGGCCCATCGCCGCGCCGGCGACCGGCGCCTTGATCGGCACGCCCGCGTCCATCAGGGCGAGCGTCGAGCCGCACGTGGAGGCCATCGACGTTGAGCCGTTGGAGGACAGGCACTCCGATACGAGTCGGATGACATAAGGGAACTCATCGTGGCTAGGCAGGACCGGGATGAGTGCCCGCTCGGCCAGATTGCCATGCCCGATATCGCGCCGGCTTGGCCCGCGCATCGGCTTGTTCTCACCCGTCGAATAGGGCGGGAAGTTGTAGTGGTGGAGATAGCGCTTCTCTGTCTTGGGGCTGATCGTGTCGATACGCTGGACGTCGGATGAGGAACCGAGCGTCGCGATCGTCAAGACCTGGGTCTCGCCACGGGTGAACAGACCGGAGCCGTGCGCTCGCGGAAGCAGCCCGACCTCGACCGAGATCTGACGGAGCTCCGTCAAGCCGCGGCCGTCCATCCGGATCCCCTCATCGAGGGCCAGTTGGCGGCAGGTCTTCTTGTAGACAAGGTTGAACAGGTTCTTGCTGACGCGCGCCCCACGACGAGCGGCCTCCAGCAGACCCTTGACGTCGCCGCCGGTCCTGTTGGCGCGGACCGAGTTCGCGACTCCTTCACGGAGGTCGGAGATCCGACCAGGCAGGTCATTGCCGAACCAGATCAGGAGGTTCGCCGTGGCCTCGGCGTCCGGCAGTGCCCGATGGGCCTGCGCGAGTTCGATCCCGAAGAAGTGCGACAGCGTCGGGAGCTTGTAGTTCTCGAGGTCCGGATAGCCTTCGCGAGCGATCACCAGCGTGTCAAGGTACCGGCCCTGCTGGAAGTGCGTCCCGTCACCGAGGGCGGCCTCGAGGAAGCCCAGGTCGAAGCCGACCGAATGGCCGACGACGAGCGCGTCGCCGATGAACTTGACGGCCTGCTTGGCGGCATCGGCCGGCTTGGGGGCCTTCTTGACATCCGCGTCCGTGATGCCGTGCATCTGGTTACCCACGATCGGCCGGCCGGGATTCACGAGGGTCGACCAGCGATCGACGATCTTCCCGCCCTTGACCCTGACCGCGGCGATCTCGACCAGATCGGCCATCTTCGGGTCCGTGCCAGTCGTTTCCACGTCGACGACGACGAACTCGCCACCATCGGCGACGACCTTGGTGAAGTCCAGGACCGAGCCGAGGCCGGCCTCCAGGAACGGGGTGCTCTTCGCCTTGCCGACCGCCTTGCGGAGTTCCTCCTGGATGTCGATCAATGGCTGCAGCGCGCGGTGACCGAACAGGATCGCCTCGGCCATGACGTCTTCGGGCAGGAGCTTGGCCCCGGCCTCGACCATCATGATCGCGTCGCGCGTGCCGGACACGATCAGGTCAAGTTCCGACTCGGCGAGCTGGCTGTAGGTCGGGTTGACTACGAACTCGCCGCCGATCCGACCGATGCGCACGGCGCCGACCGGTCCCTGGAACGGGATCTCGCTGATGGTCAGCGCGGCCGAAGCCGCGATGGTCCCGAGGACGTCCGGCTCGTTCTCCTGGTCCGTGGAAAGGATCGTGATGACCAGCTGGATGTCGTCCTTGTACCCCTCGGGGAACAGCGGACGGATCGGACGGTCGGTCAGGCGCGCGGCCAGGGTGGCGGCCTCGGAGGCTCGCGCCTCGCGCTTGATGAACCCGCCCGGGATCTTGCCGGCGGCGTACATCCGCTCCTCGAACTCCACCGTGAGGGGGAAGAAGTCGAGCCCCGGCCGGGGATCGGACCGGTTGGCCGTGCCGAGCACGAACGTGTCACCGTATCGAACGGTGACGGCACCGCCGGCGAGCCGTGCAAGCTTGCCGGTCTCGATGGTCAATGTGCGGCCACCGAGCTGCGTCTCGAACGTGTGAACCAAGGGAACAGTTCCTCCTTGATCGTGGAGGAGGGCGACGACCTTTGAGCAGGTGGGCCGACTACGCGGGCTGAGCGTCGAACGCGACGGGACCCCGGGCGATGCCCAGGGTCCGGGAGCGGCGCCGCTAGCGGCGAAGTCCGAGCCGTCCGATGACGACTCGGTAGCGCGCGCTGTCCTTCTTCATGAGATATGCAAGAAGGCGGCGGCGCTGGCCGACGAGCTTGAGGAGGCCGCGGCGCGAATGATTGTCCTTGGGGAAGCTACGAAGATGCCCGGTCAGTTCCTTGATCCGCTCCGTCAGGAGCGCGACCTGGACCTCCGGCGATCCGGTGTCGCCTTCTTTCGTGGCGAACCCGGTGATGATCTCCTGCTTCTCTTCCCGCGCGAGCGGCACTCGTTCCTCCGAACACGACGTGTTTACGTGATGTCTTCCATCTTTGACCGGCGGATCGTAGCAGGCTCCACCGGATGCGGCAAACGGCTGCAGGAGCATGCGACAATCTCGCCGCTGGGACGCACGATGGAGATCGGATGCCGCGCCTGACGAGGATCTATACGAAGACGGGCGACGATGGGACGACCGGCCTGGGTGGTGGCGAGCGCGTGCCGAAGGATTCGCCCCGAGTGGCGGCCTACGGCACAGTCGACGAACTGAACTCCCAGCTTGGCGTCGCGCTGGCGACGGGACTGTGCGAGCGCCTCGCCGCGGTCCTGCCCGGGATCCAGAATGAGCTGTTCGACGTTGGCTCCGACTTGTGCTGGCCATCCGATGACCCACGCCGGACGCGGATCCCGACCGTGGAAGCCCGCCACATCGATGCGCTGGAGCGACTCATCGACGAACTCAACCGGGTCGTTGGACCGCTTGCGAACTTCCTCCTGCCGGGCGGATCGCCGGGTGCGGCCCAGCTCCATGTCGCAAGAACAGTCTGCCGTCGAGCCGAACGCGAGACCGTCCGGCTGGCCGATAGCGAGTCGATCGGCGAGTTCGTCCTCCCCTACCTCAATCGCCTATCGGACGCGCTCTTCGTCATGGCTCGCTACGAGAACCACGAACGTGGCGTCGCCGAGCCGCTCTGGCGACCGGGGCTCTAGCGGCGGTCCCACTGGACTGGGACGGGACGACCCCGCCAGGGGCGGTGGTTGCCGACCGCCGGCTGCCGTCATGCTCGAACGGCACCCGGCCGCGATGGGACGAACCCGATCACGGCTCGATCCGTAGGTGGCTGGCCGGGCACGTAGGCCACGCTGTCGCGGACCTCCAGGGTGCGCACGACTCCGACCAGGTCGACCGGATAACGCCCATCCGGCGGCATCGCCATCGGCAGGGCGAACTGTAGACGACCATCACGGTCGATCGCACCGGTCAGGGTCAGCTGACGCCCCAGCAGTTCGCGTGCCGTGTCGAGGTCGCCGGCCGCGATCGCGTCGCGGATCTCGGTACTGCGCACAGGCCGGCCGTCCACCATGAGCGGTGGCACGACGACGACGTCGAACCCGTCGCGAGCCCCGAGATCGCCTACGGCTTCCGGGGTCCCGCGCCGCTCGAAGCCGAAGGCGGCGTCCGGGGTCATGAGGAAGCCGGTCAGCGCAACTCGTGAGCGGAGGCGTTCGACGAAGACGTCGTAGGGCGTTTGGCGGAGGGCGGCGTCGAAATGCTGCACGACGGTGACCTCGACCCCGGCAGCGGCGAGCCGCTCGAGACGTTCCTGCGGGTCGACGAGAAGCGGTGGCGCCAGGCCCATCAGCACCTCGTCGGGATGATGGTCGAAGGTGATGACAACGGGCTTCGCGCCCCGCCTGCCCGACTCAACCACGAGTCGTTCGAGCAGGTAGCGATGACCCAGGTGAAGCCCATCGAAGACGCCGACGACGACGAAAGCCGGCCCGTTATCGACCGCCAGGGCGTCGATCCCCCCGACTACGTTCATCCGGTCTTCAGGCGACGGGCGCAGACGCCGGACGCTCGGATGGCGTCGGGGCGACGAAGACCTTGTCCGGAGCGAGTCGACCATCCTTCGCGGAGGCTATCGCGACGAGCGCCTCGTCTGGGCCGACGAGCCGGTACCTCTCGGCCGATGCCGGCAGGCCGGCAGCAGGCAGCACGTATTGGCCGCGGGCGACGGCGGCCACCTCGGCCGTCGTGAGTGCGACGATCGGGAACGCGTCGAGACCCGCATCCACGGGCCGCAGGAGTGGCACGAGGCCTGCCGGGCCACCTGCCGCGGCCGCCCGCACGTCGTCGAGCGGAATCGCCGCATCCAGGAGGAAGGGTCCGGATGCCGTCCGTGTGAGCGCGCCGAGATAGGCTGCACTCCCCACGCGCTCCCCGAGATCCCGGGCGAGCGCGCGGATGTAGGTCCCGGCGGCACAGGTGACCTCGATGATGGCGATCGGACGTTCCGGGTCCGCGTCGTCCCACTCGATCAGATCGATGGTCTTGATCGTGACCTCGCGTTCCGCAAGCACCACCGACTCGCCCGCACGAGCCATCGCATACGCCCTCCGACCACCGACCTTGATGGCGCTGTAGGCGGGTGGGCGCTGCGAGATCGTGCCGACGAACGCGGGCAGGGCCGCCTGGACCATGGCGCGGGCCGGCGCCACCCCGGCCGGCGTCAACTCACCCTCCAGGTCATCAGTCGTCGAAGCGGCGCCGAAGCACACGGTGGCGCGATAGCCCTTCGTATCGCCGGCGTGGTACTCCACGACTCGCGTGGCCTGGCCGAGGAAGATGGGCAGGACGCCGTTCGCGAAAGGGTCCAGCGTCCCGCCGTGGCCGACGCGCTTGGTGGCAGCCAGTCGACGGACCAGCGCGACGACGTCATGCGAGGTGGGACCGGCCGGTTTGGCCACGATGAGGATGCCGTCGAGCCCGGGACCCAGAGACGAGTGTGCCACGTCAGCGCTCCAGCGCGCCGACCAGGCGTGCGGCCTCGGCCAGGACCGCGGGCCGAGCTTCGTCGAGTGGCGCTTCGATCGTCGCGCCGGCGGCCCGGGCGTGCCCGCCACCACCGAACCGACCGGTCAGGACGATGGCATCGACGCCGCCGGGTTTCGTTCGGACGCTGATCCGGGTAGACCGGCCGGCCTCCTTGAACAGGATCGCGACCTCGGCTGCCTCTGCCTGCGAGAGCAGATCGATGATGCCCTCGGAGTGGGCACGATCGGCACCTGTGGAAGCGATGTCCGCTTCGGTCAGGCTGGACCAGACGATCCGGCCGTCATCGGCGCTCTCGAGTCGGTCCAGCACGCGGCCGAAGAGGCGCAGTTGGACGTCCGGCTTGGAACGATAGAGCCGGCGCGAGATGTCCGACAACGGGGCGCCGGCCTCCAGCAGGGCAGCGGCCACTGTCAGCGTGCGCGGGGTCGCATTCGGATGGGCGAACGTGGCGGTGTCCATGACGATGCCCGCCATCAGGGTGGCGGCAAGCGTCCCATCGCCGGCATCAAGTGGCACGCCGAGGCGCCCGGCAAGAAGCGCGATCAGCTCACAGGTCGCGGCCGCCCTGGGGTCGATCCAGTCCGCGGCACCAGCCGACTCGTTCGAAGCGTGGTGGTCGATGATGACCCGCGGCAACCGGGCGAACAGGTCCGCGTGACGAACGCCGACCTCCCCCACCCGCTCCAGCGAGCCGCAATCGGCGATGACCAGCAAGTCGTATGCCGCCGCATCGTCCGGGTCCGTGCGGAAGCGATCCACGCCCGCGATGAAGCGGTACAGCGGCGGGACCGGATCCGTACACACCGCATCAGCCGATCCGCCGAGGGCTTCGACGAGATGCACGACGCCGAGTGTCGCACCAAGCGTGTCCGCGTCAGGGTTCTCGTGGCTGACCGCAAGGACGCGCCGCGCCCCCCGCAACCGGTCCACGACGATCGGCGGGACGGCGTCCAGATACGGGCTGAGGTCCACTGTCATCGGGGACCCCGCTTGTACGGCGGCGTGCCCCTGCTCGTGTCGCGATAACGGCGGGGGCGTGCGGGGGTCGGTGCCGGGACGGCTGAAGGTGGTTCCTCGGACAGGTCACCCACCTGCTGCAGTCGACCGACCGGCGTGGGCAGGGATTCGCCGACCGGGGCTTCTGTATCGGGCATCGCGCCAGCCTCCAGGTCGTTCAGGATCTGGAGCAATCGCGTGCCGCGTTCAGCCGTCTCGTCCAGGTGCACATGAAGAGCCGGGATGCGCTTGATGCGCAGCGTCTTGCCCAGCTCATGCCGGATGAACGGCATGGCATGGCGCAGTGCCGCCAGAGTAGCCTCGCGCTCCGCGGGTTGGCCGATCACGCTGACCCACACCTTCGCGTGGTACAGGTCCCGTGTTGTCTCGATCGACGTGATCGTGGCGAACCCGACCCGAGGGTCGGAGACTTCACGGGCGATGATGCTGCTGATCTCCTGGCGCAGGAGTTCATCGATGCGCTCCGTCCGCTGGCTCATCGGACAGCGCGCCGTCGCCTGGACGCCCCAGCGACGACCACTACCCGGCCGCGACTCGGCTCACCGATTGGGAGGTGAAGCACTCGATGATGTCGCCTTCCTGGATCTCGTGGAAGTTGGCCAGCTGGATGCCGCACTCGTAGTTCGCCTGGACTTCCCGAACGTCGTCTCGGAAGCGCCGCAGCGACTCGATCCGGTCCGTGGCGATGACCTTGGAGTTACGCCACACCCGGGCATTGCCGCTGCGCACGATCCGACCGTCCGTGACGAACGAGCCGGCGATTACGGTGTTCTTGCCGACACGGATGATCTGGCGGACCTCCGCGCGACCCTCCACGACCTCCACGATGACCGGCTCCAGCAGGCCCTTGAGCGCCGCATCGATGTCATCGGTCAGCTTGTAGATGATGTCGTACAGCCGGACGTCGACGCGTTCCCTCTCGGCGGCCCGCCGAGCTGTGTCGCCGATCCGCGTGTTGAAGCCGACGACGATCGCGTTCGAGGCGGCCGCCAGCATGATGTCGTTGTCGGTGATGTCGCCGGCGGCCTGGAGCAGGACGTTCAGGCGGATCTCTTCCTGGTCGAGTTGCTCCAGCGCGTGGGTGATGGCACCCAGCGAACCGGATACGTCGGCCTTGAGGATGATCCGCAGCTCCTTGGCCTGACCGGCCTGGATCTGGCGGTACAGGTCTTCCAGTGTCGCGCGGCCGCTGGCCTCTCCGGTCTTGGCGGCCGATGCGGCCTTGCGGGCCTCGACCATCGTCCGGGCTTCCTTCTCGTCGCTGACGACGCGCAGGATGTCGCCGGCCTGCGGCACTTCGCCCAGACCGAGGATCACGACGGCGCTCGAGGGCCCCGCCGTGGTGACGCGCTTGCCCTTGTCGTTCTCGAGGGCCCGCACGCGACCGAACGTCTCACCGACGACGATGACGTCACCGACCTTGAGCGTGCCGGTCTGCACCAGGGCGGTGGCGACAGCGCCACGACCCTTGTCCAACTGGGCCTCGACGATCGTGCCAACCGCGGCTCGCCTGGGGTTGGCCTTGAGCTCCTGCAGGTCCGCCACCAGCAGGATCATGTCGATCAGCTCATCCAGGCCAAGACGGGTCTTGGCTGAGACGGGCACGAGCGGCACATCGCCGCCGTATTCCTCGACGACGATGCCAGCCTCGGTCAGGTCCGTCTTCACGCGCTCCGGATTGGCATCCGGCTTGTCGATCTTGTTGAGGGCGATGATGATCGGGACCTTGGCTGCCTTGGCGTGGCTGATCGCCTCCAGCGTCTGGGGCATGACCCCATCGTCGGCGGCCACCACGACGATGGCGATGTCAGTGACGCGAGCCCCGCGGGCACGCATCGCCGTGAACGCCTCGTGACCAGGCGTGTCGAGGAAGACCACGCGCTTGCCCCCGTGGGTGACCTCGCTGGCGCCGATGTGCTGGGTGATCCCGCCGCGTTCCGCGGCAGCCACCTCCGTCGTCCGGATGGCGTCCAGGAGACTGGTCTTGCCGTGGTCGACGTGGCCCATGACCGTCACGATGGGCGCGCGCGGCTCGAGCAGGGACGGATCGTCCTCCTCGAACAGCTGCTCCTTGGTCGCCTCGGCGACCTGGCCATCCGCCTCGCTTTCGACCCCGCCAGCGCCGGCCGCTTCTGTCTCCGCAACCTCGTAGCCGAGCTCGCCCGCGACGAGCGATGCGGTATCCCGGTCGACCAGCTGGTTGATCGTCGCGAAGATGCCGCTCTTGATCAGCTCGCGGATGATGTCCGCGGGGTTCACGCCAAGCAGTTCGCCAAGCTCCTTGACGGTGATCGTGCCCGGCAGCTCGATCGCCCCACGCTCCCGCGGGTCAAGCGTCTGGACGCCGGATGCGTTGGATGTGCCGTCGCGACGCGGCGGCTTGCGGGGCCCGCGACGGCCGCGCGTGCCGCTCCTACTTCTGGCCACGGACTCCTCCTTCGATCGTCGTATACATGTTGGTCAGGCTCCCGATCAGCGCTTCGCGCAGATCCGCCGGGAGCGGGGTCTTGAGCGCCCGGCTGAGGACACCCTTGGTGATGGCCTTGTCGAGGCATTCGGTGGATCGGTCGACGTAGGCGCCGCGGCCGGCCATGCGACCCGTGTCATCGATCGTCACGGTCCCGTCCGGTGTCCGCACGATACGCATGAGTTCACCCTTCGGGCGAACGGTCCGACAGGCGACGCACGATCGATTCGGGACGCGCCGTGGGGCGACGGCCCTGGCCGCCCCGCCTACGACGCCACCCCCTTGGTGGCAACAGGTGCAGCCACGGCCTTGGTGGCCCGCTTGGGCTTGGCGACGGCGACCGGTGCGACCTCGACTGGGCTGGCCTGTTCGGCGGCCGCGGCTTCGGCGGCCGCCTTCTTGGTCACGCGCTTCGGCTTGGCCATGGGCCCCGTTGTTGCCGCAACTTCGGCGGTCGCCTCGGCGACGGCTTTCTTGGTCACCCGTTTCGGCTTGGCCGTCGGATCCGCTTGTGCGACGCTGTCGGTCTCGGTCACCGTCGCCTCCGTTGCGGCGCCGATCTCGGCCGTCGCCACGGCAACTGCGGCGTCAGCGGCGGCGCGAGCCTCCGCGACCGAGACGTCGCTGCGGATGTCGATACGCCAGCCGGTCAGTCGCGCCGCAAGGCGGGCATTCTGCCCCTCGCGGCCGATGGCCAACGAGAGCATCCGCTCCGGGACGGTGACGCTCGCGATCCGGTGATCCTCGTCGATGTCGACCGAGATCACCTGGGCGGGACTGAGCGCGTTGGCCACGAAGACACCGGCGTCGTCACTCCACGGGATGACGTCGATCTTCTCGCCGGCCAGTTCCGCCACGACGGCCTGGACACGGACGCCACGCTGCCCGACGGTCGCCCCGACCGGATCGAGTCCTTCCTGGCGCGAGTGGACGGCGACCTTTGACCGGCTGCCGGCCTCGCGCGCGATCGCCTTGATCTCCACCGTTCCGTTGTGGATCTCCGGGACCTCCAGCTCGAACAAGCGCTTGAGGAATCCCTTGTGCGTCCGGCTGACGAAGATCTGGGGGCCCTTCGGGGAGCGCCGGACCTCCAGCACGAATGCCTTGACGTTCTGGCCGATGCGGTAGTGCTCCAGCGCGCTCTGTTCCGTGGTGGCGAGGATGGCCTCCACGTTCTTGCCGACGTCCAGGATGATCGCCCGCGGCTCCACTCGATCCACCGTGCCGGTCATGAGCTCGCCCTCGCGGCTGGCGAACTGGTCGAAGACCTGGTCGCGTTCGACCTCGCGGATGCGCTGCAGCACGATCTGCTTGGCGGTCTGGGCGCCGATCCGACCAAAGACGTCGCCGTCGAGCTGCTCGGTCTCCACCAGATCGCCGATCTCGGCATTCGGATCGTGGACGCGCGCCTGGTCGATGGTCATCTGGACGATCTCGTCTTCCACCTCATCGACGACGCGACGCGCGCGAAAGACGCGGATCTTGCCGGTCTCGGCATCGATCCGAACATGGATGTCCTCATCGCCCGCGACACGCCGATACGCCGACTGGATGCCGTCCTCGACGGCTCCGATCAGCTGCTCCCGTGAGATCTGCTTCTCGGCGTTCAGTTGGAGGAGGGCACCGACGAAGTCTCGACTCACGATGACCTCCGTTCGCTGTGCATGTGTAGGTTCGCCACTCAATAAAGAAACGTGGGGGTCACCCACGTCACGGAGCGGCCGTTCAGTTGGCCGGAGTATACACCTGGGTACACGCGGCGCAGAAAGCTCAGGTCAGACGGGCGTCGGAAAGCGCTTGGCCACGTACTCCTCGAGGATGTCGATGAACTCGGCGACCAGGCCGTCGCCACGCAACGTACGATCGAGACGGCCGTCGATGAAGACCGGTGCCACCGGCTGCTCGAACGTGCCGGGCAGGCTGATCCCGATGTCGGCGTGCTTGGATTCTCCCGGGCCGTTCACGACGCAGCCCATGACCGCGACGCGCAGCTCCTCGGCACCTGGATGCGTCTCGCGCCACACCGGCATCCGGTCCTTGAGGTAGGTCTGGATCTGCAGAGCCATCTCCTGGAAGAACGTGGAGGTGGTCCGGCCGCAGCCTGGACAGGCACTCACCTGCGGCAGGAACGAGCGGAGGCCCATCGACTGGAGGACCTGTTGGGCGACCTCCACCTCGCGTTCCCGGGGCGCGCCGGGCTCCGGGGTCAGCGAGACCCGGATCGTGTCGCCGATCCCCTCGTTCAGGAGGATCGCCAGGCCGGCCGTGGAGGCAATGATCCCCTTGTCCCCCATCCCGGCCTCCGTGAGGCCCAGATGGAGCGGGTAGTCGCTGCGAGCGGCCAACAGCCGATACACGTCGACCAGGTCGCGAACGCCCGACACCTTGGCCGACAGGATGATCTGGTCGTGGCGCATCCCCGTCTGTTCTGCCAGCTCCGCCGAGCGGGTGGCCGACTGGAGCATCGCCTCGATCATCACGTCGCGGGCATCGGAGGGTTCGGCGGCCAGGGCGTTGGCGTCCATCAACTCGGTCAGGATGGCCTGGTCCAGGGAGCCCCAGTTGACTCCGATGCGGACCGGCTTGTCGTTGTCGATGGCGACCTTCACGATCGTCGCGAAGTGTTCGTCGTGGCGCTTGGCGCCGACGTTGCCCGGATTGATCCGATATTTGGCGAGGGCGGCAGCCATCTCCGGGTATTCGGTCAGGAGCTTGTGGCCGTTGTAGTGGAAGTCGCCGACGATCGGCACGTCGACACCGAGCCCACGCACCTTGCGGACCATCTCGGGGACTGCAGCCGCGGCCGCTTCCGTATTGACGGTGACGCGCACGAGTTGCGATCCTGCCTGTGCCAGCCGGGCGACCTGGATCGCCGTCCCGTCGGCATCGGCGGTGTCCGTGTTCGTCATCGACTGGACGACGACCGGATGCGCGGAGCCGACCAGAACGCCACCGACATCGACGCTGACGGTCGCGTGGCGGGTCGGCCGGAGCTGGTCCGGAGAACTCATCGGGCCGTCACGAGCCGCCACTCAGGCCGCGGACGATGTCGAAGCCGGTGATCCAGATCAGGAACGCGAACAGGAAGACGAAACCGACGAGGTAGGTCAATCGCTCGGCGCGCAGGCTGATCCGTTCCCCGAAGATGCGCTTGAGGGTGATGACGAGCATCCGGCCACCATCAAGCGGCGGGAAGGGCAGGATGTTCACGACGGCCAGGTTGGCGGACAGGATGGCCGCGACGTAGAGCGTCATGATCGGTCCGCTGTTCCAGAAGATGTCGCCGATCTGCGTCGCGATGCCGATCGGTCCGGCGACAGGCGGTGGGGCAGTCGGGTCGTTGGCGACCGAGCCGACGAGGCTCGCCAGCCCGCCCACGATGAGCCCCATCCAGCGGAGGGTCTCCCGTGCCCCGATGCCGACGGCCGTCGGGAGGTCGTTCTGGCCATAGGCCCCGTAGAAGTAGCCCTCGAACGGTTTCGCCGCGCCGGAGATGCCAAGCGCGCCATTCTGCGCATCGATCTCCGCCTCGGAGCGCAGCGTGACCGAGACGTCGCGGCGGCTCTTGGCCGGATCGTCGATGGTCAACACGACCGTTTCACCGGCCCGATCCCGGAGGCCGGTGAGCGCGTTCGGTCCGGTGATGAACTGGTAACGCTCGCCGTCGACGGCCACGATCGCGTCGCCGGGCTGGAGGCCGGCGGCGGCCGCGGGCGAGTTGGGTTGGACCTCGAAGAACCGGACGCCGACGTATGGCGAGGCGAGCCACCCGATCCCGGTGAAGATGACGAAGGCAAGGACGACGTTCATCGCCACCCCGGCGACAAGGATGATCAGCTTCGTGCCGAGGCCCCGTGCGGAGAACGAATGCGGGTCGTCGGCGTCGTTGCCGTCTTCGCCCTCAAGCTTGACGAAGCCACCGATCGGCAGCCAGTTCAGGGTGTAGAGGGTCTCGCCCTTCGAGCGCATGACCTTGGCCCGTGGTGGGAAGCCGATCCCGAACTCCAGGACGCGAACCTTGGCCAGCCGAGCCATGAGGAAGTGGCCGAGTTCGTGGATGACCACGAGACTGCCGAGGATGAAGATGAACAGGATGATCGTGATGATCGATTGAGCGAATCCGGTCAAGCGGGATCTCCGAACGGGGTCGTGGCGAAGGCGTCGCGGACGCTTCGGTCAAGATCGACAAGCGCGTCAACGTCGGGTTCCCCCGGCTCTGAACCGAACCGCTCGACGGCGGCCTCGAGCAAGCGCGGGATACCTGGGAAGTCCAGGGTGCCCTCGAGGAATCGAGCGACCGCGACCTCATCCGCGGCGATCAGGGCTGCCGATGCCCGGGGACCCATGAGGCCCGCCGCGCGGGCGATCCGCAGGGCCGGGAACCGGGCGTCGTCGGGTGCCCGGAAGTCAAGCCGACCGGCGGCGATGAGATCGGGTGGCACAGCCAGGGAGGGCCGCCGCTCAGGGAAGGTCAACGCGTACTGGATGGGAAGTCTCATGTCAGGGGTGCCCAACTGGGCCTTGATGGACCCATCGACGAAACGGACCGCCGAATGGACGACACTCTGCGGGTGGATGACCACCTCGATGGCGTCGTAGTCGACATCGTACAGCCAGTGCGCTTCGATGATCTCCAGCCCCTTGTTGGCGAGCGTCGCCGAGTCGATCGTGATCTTGGCCCCCATGGACCACGTCGGGTGGCGAAGGGCCTGCTCCGGCGTGACGGTGGCCATGGCTTCGGCGCTCGCATCGAGGAAGGGACCGCCGGATGCCGTCAACATCAACGCAGCGACGCCCGACATGGGTTCGCCGACGAGGCACTGCCAGATGGCGGAGTGCTCTGAATCGATCGGGCGCAGCCAGGCCAGCGGGCTCGCATAGGGATCGGCTGCGTGGGTGACCGCGACCTGGGCAGCCAGTGCCCGGGCGAGCGGCATGACGAGGTGGCCGCCGGCCACCAGGGTCTCCTTGTTGGCCGTGGCGACCACCTTGCCGGCCAGAAGCGCAGCGATGACTGGTCGAAGGCTGACCATGCCGCCCGTGCCGACGACGACGAGATCGACATCGTCGCGGCTGACCAGTGCCTCGAGGGCGTCGGGGCCGCCAACCCGTTCCGTGCCGGGTGGCAGGTCCATGCCGCGCAGCGCGGCGCCATCACCGAGGGCTACAGCTTTGGGTCGGAGGCGCGCCACCTGCTCGGCTAGCAGGCCGGCGTTGGAACCAGTCGCCAGTGCCACGACCTCAAAGGCGTCCGGATGCGACTCGAGGACATCGATGGCCTGGCGGCCGATGGAGCCGGTCGATCCGAGGAGGGCGACCCGGCGCCTGGACTCCCCCCCGACGCCCCGCTCAGCGAAGGAACGCGATGACATAGAGGGTCACGATCGGGGCGGCAAAGATGAACGAGTCGGCGCGATCCAGGATCCCGCCGTGGCCGGGGATGAGGGTGCCCGAGTCCTTCGCCCCGGCGGCACGCTTGAGCACGGACTCGGCAAGATCGCCGGCCTGGGCTGCGAGGGCCACCAGCGGGCCGAGGGTGAGCGCGTGCGCGGGGCTCTGGCCGAGGGCCCAGAGCATGAGAGCGGTCACGACCATCGTGGCGATGACCCCGCCGATCAGTCCCTCGACCGTCTTGGATGGCGAGATGTGCGTCAGGAACCTGGTACGGCCGAAACTCCTGCCGACCAGATAGGCGCCGGTGTCGTACGACCAGACCGCCACGATGAGGAGCAGGATCCATCCGCGTTCGGCGCCCAACCCAGCGAGCGGATCGTGGGCCGACAGGTCCGGCGCGGCCTGACCGAGCCGGATGACGAACGACAGGAGTGAGGCGTACAGCGCGCCGAAGATGGTCGCCATCCAGGTCCCGAGGCCGTCACGCGGGTCCAGCTTCGTAAAGGACGCCACGGCGACCAGGACGATGCCAACGGCCACGAGGAGCAGGCCGCTGCCTTCGAGAACCTGCGGGAACGCGGAGTCGAGGACGACGACCAGGGCGAGCGCCGTGCCGAGCGCAGCGAAGGGCGCGTAGCCGGCGCCCTTCAGCAGTCGGAAGACCTCCCCGGACGCGAGGACGGTCACGAGCGCGATGGCGGCCGCGACGACCCATCCCCCGATGGCGAGCACGACCAGCAGGACCGGCACGAGCACGGCTGCACTGATCGCCCGCTGACGCATGGTCTGGCCGTCCGTTCCGGTCAGCGGCCGAAGCGACGGTGCCGGCTGGCGAACTCGCGTAGTGCGCTGTCGAACGCGTCGGGCCCAAAGTCCGGCCAAAGCGCCTCGCACGAGTAGAACTCCGCATAGGCGGACTGCCAGATGAGGAAGTTGGAGAGGCGCTGCTCCCCACCGGTCCGGATGACGAGGTCGGGATCTGGCATGCCCGTCGTGTAGAGGGCCGCGTTGATGGCCGCCTCGTCGATCTGGTCGGCCGGGATGCCGCTTGCGGCCAGGCGACGGAAGGCGTCGACCAGCTCCGTTCTGCCCGCGTAATTGAAGGCGATGTTCAGCAACAGTCGGTCGCCGCCGGTGGTCGCCTGGATGGCCTCGTCGATGGACGTACGGGTGTCTGGCGGCAACTCATCGAGACGGCCGATGAGTCGGACGCGGACGCCCTGGGCGCGCAGCTCGTCAGTCTCACTGCGGATGGCGGCTTCCAGCAGCCCGAATAGCCCGATCACCTCCTCGTCGGAGCGGGCCCAGTTCTCCCGGCTGAACGCATACAGCGTCATGACCGGGATGCCCCGCCGAACGGCGTGTCGGAGGAGTTCGCGGATCGCCTCGACCCCGGCCGCATGGCCATCCAGCTCGGGCAGATCGCGCAGGCGCGCCCAGCGCCGGTTGCCGTCCATGATGATCGCCACGTGACGCGGCAGGTCATCCGGCGGGAGGACCGGGGGCTCGCCCACCGGGACGCCGGGGGCGGTGGCGGCCAAGTCAGGCACCGACTCGTGCGCCGCAGGGGGTGCGTCGGTCGGGCGGGCCAGGGGTACGCGCGCCACTAGACCTCGAGGACCTCCTGTTCCTTGGCTGCGCCGAGGCGGTCGACGTCGGCGATGTGGCGATCGGTCGTTCGCTGGAGGGCCTCCAGCTGCCGATGCCCTTCGTCAGTCCCCACGAGGCCGTCGCGCTCCTCCTTCTTGAGGAGGTCCGCGGCATCGCGACGCAGGTTGCGGATCTCGACCTTGGCCTCTTCCATCCGTTTGTGGACGACCCGGACGAGGTCCTTGCGACGTTCCTCCGTCAGGGGCGGGATATTGAGTCGGACGACGGTCCCGTCCACGTTCGGCATCAGTCCGATGTCGCTCTTGGTGATGGCCTTCTCGATCGCGCCGAGGACGCCCCGGTCCCACGGCTGGATGACGATCTGATGAGGCTCAGGCACGCTGATCCCGGCCAGCTGGTTGAGCGGTGTCGAAGTGCCGTAGTACTCCACGTGGATGCGCTCCACCAAGGCGGTCGATGCCCGGCCCGTGCGGATGCCCTGGAAGTCGCGTTCCATCGCCTCTACGGCGCGCGCCATCTTGTGGTCCGACTCGGCGATGACCTCGTTGCTCATGCTGGCGCACCTCCGGCGGCGCTCGGAGCGCCCGAGATGTGGGTCCCGACCGGCTCCCCGGAGGCGACCCGCGTGATGTTATCGGGCTGGTTGACATCGAACACGATGATCGGGAGGTCGTTCTCCATGCACAGGCTCACTGCCGTGGCGTCCAGCACCTTCAGCTGGTCACGCAGGAGGTCCGAATACTGAAGGTGAGCGTAACGCCGTGCGTCCTCATTTGTCATGGGATCCTTGTCGTACACCCCGTCGACCTTGGTGGCCTTGAGCAGGACCTCGGCATTGATCTCGATCGCGCGCAGGGCGGCTGCCGTATCCGTCGTGAAGTAGGGGTTGCCGGTGCCAGCCACGAACAATGCGACCCGCCCCTTCTCGAGGTGGCGGATAGCTCGTCGTCGGATGTACGGCTCAGCGACTTCGTTCATGGCGATCGCGGTCATGACCCGGGTCGGTACGCCGGCGCGTTCGAGGGCGTCCTGCAGGGCCAGGCCGTTCATGACGGTCGCCAGCATCCCGATGTAGTCACCCGTCGCTCGATCCATGCCGCGGGCAGAGGCTGCCAGGCCGCGAAAGATGTTGCCGCCACCGATGACGATCCCGATCTGGACGCCAAGTCCGTGGATCTCCGCCACCTGCCGAGCGATGAACGTGCAGACGGCCGGGTCGACGCCGTACTGGCGGTCGCCGAGCAGCGCCTCGCCAGACAGTTTGAGCAGGATCCGCCGGTAGCGCAGCGGTCGGGTCGCGGTAGCCGTGGCGTCCACGGACTCCGTCACAGCTCCTCCCCGAGCGCGAAGCGGGTGAATCGCCGGACGCGGATGTTCTCGCCGATCGTTGCGATCCGCTCGTTCACCAGTTCGCGGACGGTACGTTCCTCGTCACGAAAGGGCTGCTCATACAGAACGACCTGCGAGTACCACTTCTTGAGCTGGCCCTCGACGATCTGCGGCCGGATGTTCTCCGGCTTCTTCTGGATCGACTCATCGGCCAGGAACTCAGCCTGCTTCGCAGCGAGGACCTCGGCCGGGATCCGATCGATGTCGACGTACTGCGGCGCGAGCCCCGCGACCTGGACGGCGAGATCGCGCGCCAGCTTCTGGAACTCATCCGTCCGAGCCACGAAGTCAGTCTCGCAATTCACCTCGATGAGCACGCCGACGCGTCCGCCCGTGTGGATATAGCTGGAGACGAGTCCCTCGCGGGCGTCGCGACCTGCCTTCTTGGCGGCAGCGGCGAGGCCCTTCTCACGAAGTACGATGATCGCCTTGTCGAGGTCCCCATCGGCCTCCGTGAGCGCCCGCTTGCAATCCATGAATCCCGCACCGGTACGTTCGCGCAGCTCCTTGACGAGCTCCGCCGAGATGTCCGCCATATCTGCTCGCTCTCCTGTCTCGCCGCGGACCATCGCCGTCCGCCGCTGTCATGTCGCTGGTTCGGTGGACCGGCTGACCGGCCCGGATCAGCCGGCTGTGCCGGTCTCGTCGGCCTTCTCGGCCGCTTCACGGGCGAGCTCGGCGGCGATCTCCTCGGGGGTCGCCTCAGGTGGCGCCTCGGGCGGCGCGGCCTCGGCACGGGCGATGCGGTCGCCGGGGAGCAGGTCGTCGTCATCGACGTCCGGCTCGAAGGAGAGGGCGGCCCCACCGGCCAGGGCGGCAACGAGTTCGTCGGTCGCGCCCGGCACCTCATCCTCCGTCTCAGGCATGGCCATCGCCTCGGTCTGCTCGGGCTCCGTCGCGCTCCGGGACGAGCGCTCTCGGGCACCTTCGATGGCGGCGTCAGCCACCAGGGTGCAGAGCAGCCGGATGGCGCGGATCGCGTCGTCGTTGGCCGGGATGATGTAGTCGAGCTCGTCCGGATCCACGTTGGTGTCGCCGGTCCCGACGACGGGGATCTCGAGCTTGTTGGCCTCGGTCACGCCGATCCGCTCGCGGTGCGGGTCGACGATGAAGATCACGCCCGGCAGCCGCTTCATCTTGCGCATGCCGCCGAGGGTGCCCTGAAGCTTGTTCATCTCCTCGGTCAGCTTGGCCGCTTCCTTCTTGGTCATCCGTTCGAAGTCGCCGTTCTGCTGGCGGGCCTCGAGCTGCTCAAGCAGGCTGATGCGCTTCTTGATCGTGGTGAAGTTCGTCAGCATGCCGCCGAGCCAGCGCTTGTTGACGTACGGCTGACCGGCGCGGATCGCCTCCTCGGCGACCGGCTCCTGGGCCTGCTTCTTGGTACCCACGAAGAGGACCTGGTCACCCCGCGCAACGGTGTCACGGACGAACTCGAGGGCGACGTCCAGACGCTTGACGGTCTGGGCGAGATCGATGATGTGGATGCCATTGCGCTCCGCGAAGATGAATGGCTTCATCTTGGGATTCCAGCGGCGGGTCTGGTGTCCGAAGTGGACGCCTGCCTCGAGCAGCTGGCGCATCGATACGGATGGCATCATGAGCGACCTCCTGTACGGTTCGTACCTCCGCGGACCTCGTCGCCGGGGGCCGGTCGGCCGTCTCAGGCCGAGTCCGGCACCGTCCCGGTCGGAACGGTCCGCGTGTG
>JANONZ010000077.1:0-2650 GCA_031421095.1 Thermomicrobiales bacterium | reverse complement strand
ACCTCGCCGGCGTCCTGACCGATCGCGGCTTCCTGCGCCTCGCCACGAAGTTCTGGCGGACCGGCGCGGCCGAGATGTGGCGCGACATCAGCAAGGGCGCGTTCCTGGCCGAGATGCGCAAGTTCGTGCCAGAGATCCGGGGCGACCAGATCGTCTTCGGGCCATCCGGCATCCGGGCACAGGCCCTCGACCCGAACGGAACGCTCGTCGACGACTTCAGGCTTGGGGGCTCGCGCCATGTCCTGCACGTGCGAAACGCGCCGTCGCCCGCCGCGACCGCGTCGCTCGCCATCGGACGCGAACTCGCTGACCGCGCGACGGAGCGATTCGAACTCGGCCGGTAGGGACGCGCGGGCCCGCCTTGCGACCGGCCTGGATGGGCCGTCCGAGGATCCTGGCCAGCCGTCGGGGACCCTGGGCGGCCGTCGCGAATCCCGGCCACGGCCCTCGCCGACTGAAGGTCACTCCGGGGGCAGCTCCCGATAGGCGAGATCGATATCGATGCCCTGGCTCAACCGGATGGCGCGGCGCCGCGTCGCCCGATGACGACGATCCCGATGAGGAAGGAGGCGCCGGCCCGCGAGATGGATCTTCTCCGAGCCAGCCGGGTTTCCGCCTCCCGCGACATCTGGCTCGGATCTTCGCGCCGTCGTGGCGCCGTCTTGGCGCCGACGTGGCGTCGCCGGGACACCGAGCTGACCGGTCGCAGATACCACGGTATAGTGGCCATTCAATGGACTATCGATAGGTATCTGACCGCCTGGATGGAGTGATGACGAAAGACAGCGACCTGGACGTGGGGGCGACCCTGATCCGGGTCGGTCAAGCCGCCGAGATGCTGGGCGTGACCATCGAGACCCTCCGTCGTTGGGAGAGCGACGGCCGGGTCCGGATGCAGCGGTCTGGAGGCGGGCAGCGCCAGGTCGACCTGTCGGAGATCACGCGCTTGCTGGCCGAACGGCGACGGGCGGGGACGGACCGACCGATCGTGGCCGGCTCCGCACGCAACCGCTTCGCAGGGATCGTCACCCGGATCGAGCAGGATCGGGTCGTCGCCGTGGTCGAGATCCTGGCTGGCCCGCATCGCATCGTCAGCCTCATGACCGCCGAGGCGGTCGACGAGCTGGGGCTCAAGGTCGGCGACGAGGCGATCGGAGTGGTCAAGGCGACGAACGTCATCATCGAAGTCTCGTCCGCCAAGGGCGGCGCCGGTTGAATCGGACCCGAGCCTTCTTGCTGCTGTCGGTCGCCCTCTTGCTCGTCGCGTGCTCCGCAGGGTCGGCGTCCACATCGGTTCCAGCAATCGTTGCGAGCGCATCGGCGCCGGCGAAGACGGAACTCACGATCTACGGCGCGGCGTCCCTGAAGAGTGCCCTCAAGTCGCTCAAGGCAGCGTACGAAGCGGCCGTCCCGGGCACGACGCTGACGATCGCCACCGACTCGTCGGCGACCCTGCGGGCGCAGATCGAGCAGGGCGCGCCGGCCGATCTCTTCCTGTCGGCCGACCAGACGAACCCGGAGACCCTGGTCGAGGCCGGGCTGACCGACGGCCCTGCTCTGGACTTCGCCGGCAACACGTTGACGATCATCGTCCCGAACGTCGGTCCCACCGCCGCCATCGCTTCGCCGGCCGACCTCGCGAAACCCGGCATGAAGATCGTCGCCGCCGGCGCCGAGGTGCCGGTCACCCACTACGCGGACCAGGTCATCGCGAAACTGGCCGCTTTGCCGGGCTACCCGCATGACTTCGCCTCGGCCTACGCCGCGAACGTCGTCTCGAAGGAACAGAACGTCAAGGCCGTCGTCGCAAAGATCGAGCTCGGCGAAGGCGACGCGGCGATCGTCTACGCCACCGACGCGACCGCGTCGGACAAGGTGAACCTGGTGCCGATCCCGCCCCAGGCCAACGTGCTGGCCATCTACGCCGGGGTCGTCATCAAGGGGTCGGCGCAGGCGCCCGCAGCCCACGCATTCCTCGAGTGGCTCGCCGGGCCGATCGGCGGGGCGATCCTCACAGACGCCGGGTTCGTCCCGCTGTCGTGAAGACCGCGACCCACCACCGAGCACTGGCGGCGCTCACCGCACCGCTCGTCCTGTTCCTCGCGGTGCCGGTCGGAGCACTCGTCCTGCGCGCCTTGCTCGGTGGTGGTCTATGGGCCGCGCTCACGAGCCAGGTCGTACTCCACGCGCTGGCGCTCAGCCTGACCACGACCGCCGTGAGCCTCACGTTGACGCTCGTCTTCGGGACGCCGCTCGCCTACGTCCTCGCGCGTCGACCGTTCCGTGGGTCGTCCATCGTCGAGACGATCGTCGATCTCCCGATCGTCCTGCCACCGTCAGTGGCCGGCCTCGCGCTGCTCTTCGTGTTCGGACGGCGCGGACTCGTCGGTGAAGCGTTCGATGTGTTCGGTATCGCCATCCCATTCACGACGATAGCCGTGGTCCTCGCCCAGACCTTTGTCGCGGCGCCGTTCTTCGTCCGCTCAGCGCGGGCCGGGATCGCGGCCGTCGATCGCGACATCGAGGACGCCGCGCGGGTCGACGGGGCCAGCGAGCGGGCCGTCTTCCGCTGGGTCACCGTCCCGATGGCCAGCGCGGCTCTCGTCGCGGGTGCTGTCATGAGCTGGTCACGGGCGCTGGGAGAGTTCGG
>JANONZ010000076.1:0-14199 GCA_031421095.1 Thermomicrobiales bacterium | reverse complement strand
TCCGCGCCCTGGCCCGGAGATGGCCGCGCGTCCCGCCGATCCGACCGCATCCCATGCACCCCGCCGCGCCCCGAAAGGACGACCGCCTCGTGACCTTCCCTGACATCGAGACCACCGCCCAGAGCCCCGTCAACCTGAACCGCCAGAAGCGCCAGCTGGCGGACCAGGCCATCGCTCAGGCGACGGCGGCCCAGTGGACGGAGGCCGCGGCGACCAACCAGCGGCTGCTGGAGCTGGGCTCGGACGCCGAGGCGGAGAACCGCCTCGCGAAGTCGCTCTGGGAGCTGGGTGAGCTCGGTTCCGCACGTGAGCACTACCAGATCGCATTGGCTATCGATCCCACCAACCGGATCGCGGAACGCAATATCGACCGACTCAAGATGCTGCTCGTGGCCGCCGGCGAGAAGACCGTACCGGCCCAGGCGGGCAGCAAGGCCCCGATCAGTATCTTCGTCGAGGAGACCGGCAAGACCGGGTTCGCCTTCCTGACCGACCTGGCCGATCCCCGCCAGCTGGCCCAGGTCAACCCGGGCGACGCGGTGGAGCTGACGCCTGACGGGAATCGCCTCATCGCCCACAGCAACGGCGTCCGCATCGGGGTCGTTGAGCCGCGCGTCGCCGCCCGCCTGCTCAAGCTCATCGCGGACGGCAACAAGTACGCTGCCGGCGTCACCTCGCTCGGCGACAAGGATGTCCGGATCATCCTCCGCGAGATCTTCCAGGACCCGGCCAACTACGGCAAGGTCAGCTTCCCGACTGCCGCCAAGTCGACCGACCTGCGCCCGTACACGAAGGGCACCCTTCTGCGCGAGGAGATGGACCTGGAGGACGAGGACGAGGACGACGACGACGAGATCGACGACCTCGACCGAGCCCTGCCGCCCGATTCGACGACCGACGAGGCATTCGAAGACGAGCCCGACGAGCTCGACGAGCCGTAAACGCTCGCGCGCGGCGCCTGGCCGCGGCTAGCATCTAGCGGATGACCGTTCGGGCACCCCTCGCCAACGCCGAACCAGGCTACTCGTTGCCGGTGTTCAACCGTATCGCCCCCGCGCCGTCGCCGACCGTCCTGGCCGCCCAGATCGATCTCCACTCGGGGCCGGGCGATGTCGTCGCGGACCTGTTCGGCCGGGGTGGTTGGGTTGCACGGTCCGCCGTCGACCGCCAGCGCAGGGCGATCTCGCTCGAGTCGAGTCCGCTCACTCGGATGCTCGCCGAGGTCGTCCTACGACCGCCCGATCTACGCCATCTGGACGCCGCCTTCCAGGGCATGGCCGCCTCGCCACGACGTGAGTCGAGCCTGAAGGCCTCGATCGAGGACCTGTTCGCCACCCGCTGCGCGACCTGTTCACGCACGCTCGTTGCTGACGAGGTCACCTGGTCGGTCGATGACGACGCCGGCACCACCGGACCCGCTGGCCCAGCCGTCTGGCACTATCGCTGTGCGGTCTGCCGCGACCAGCGCGGCGGCGGGGAGCATCGACACGCCCCGCTGGATGCCGACGACCGGCGCCGCGCCGCCGCCGATGTCGGTGCGGAGGCTGCACGCGCGACCCTCCGCGCCCGATTCCCCGAGGTCGCCGGGGCGGCATCTCTTGCCGACGAATTGCTGGACCTCCATACGCCCCGCCAGTTGGTCGGCCTGTCGGCCATCTTGGAGCGGATCGAGAGCGACCTGCGGGCCGCCCCAGTGCTGGCAGCGCTGCGCCTGGCGCTCCTCCATGCCATCCTGCCGGCGAGCCGCCTCGCGAGACAGCCTGGCCGGGCTTCGGCGCTCCGCATCACCTCGGGTCACGTCCGGCTGGCGGGCGGCACGCAGTTCCTCGAGCGCAATCCGTGGCTCGCCTTCGAGGACGCGTTCCGCCTTGTCCGGGGGTTCGTCCAGCGCCTTGACCGTGGGTCCATGGGGCCCATCCAGGCCCGCCTGGGAGAGGACTTGCGCAGCCTTGGGGAAGGGACCGCCGCAGCCGTGCTGGGCCTGGCGGGCGCGACCGGGCTGCACTTGCTGCAGGACGACTCCATGGCCTATGGCCGGACCGCCACGACACCGCGGGTGCGACTCGTGCTCGGCCAACCGCCGGTACGACCGAGTCTCGAGCGCCTGGCCAGTGCCTATCACGGGACCTCGTGGGTCCTGGGCCGCGAGGCCGCGTCGCTGCTCTCGGTAGGTGCCCTGGCAGGCACGTCACTGCGCGTCCCGCGGAGCTGGCAGGCCGCCGAGATCAGGCACGGCCTCGAAGCGATCGAACCGGTGATGGCCCGCGACGGTCGGGTCATCCAGATCGTTGACGGTGGGCCCGAGGCGATGGCTGCCGTCGTCATGGGCGCCGCCGCCGCCGGCTACCGGCTACTCAGTGCCCGCCTCGCTGGGCCCGACGACGAGGCGCCGGGGATCGTGGAGCTGCTGCCGCCCGGTGGCCGCCTGCCGCCTGGGCCTCGGACCCGCGCGAATGTGGGTCTCGAATTCGTGCCAGGCGGGGCCGGGGACCCCAACGTCATCCCGGGACGCGGCATGTTCGCGCCGCCCGAGCGCTTCGATCAGAGACCGTACTCAGCGCCGGAAGCGGCACGGATCGTGACAGAGTCGGCCGTCGAGACGCTCCGTGCCCGTGGCGAGCCGGCGCGCTACGAGCGCCTGATGGGCGGGATCCTCGTCGGCCTGGACCGGGCGGGCCAGTTGCACCGCCTGGCCGCGACCGACAGGCCGGCCGCTGCCCCCGACAGGCCGGCCGCTGCGCCCGACGAACCGACGCCCCGTTCGGGCGAGGCGGACACACCGGAAGCCCAGGGCTCGCTGGTTCGTTCGAGGCGCGCCGCCGAGCGGGATGCCGATCCCGACCCGGTGGAGCGCCTCCTGGCACTGATCGATGAAGCGCTCACCCGTCCCGGCCAGCGGCGCCTGACCGAGATCGAGCCCGGCCGTTGGTGGCTGGCCGACCGGGACGATATCGATCAGGCCGCGGTGCCCCTCGCCGATCGTGTCGAGTGGGCCGTCTTCAGTCTCCTGTCGACCGCAGGCCCGATCCCGGAAGGTGCCTTCCACGAGCGAATCGCCTCGCTGTTCGTGGGCCACGACCTGCCCGACGAGGGTCTGGTCCGGGCCTGCCTAGAGAGTTATCGGAGCATGGCCAGCACGTCGGACGGGCTGATCACCGGCGATGACCTGCTCCGACGCAGCCAGGAGCACACGGAACTTCTCGCGCTCATCGCCAGTGCCGGCCATCGGCTGGGGATGCGCGTCTGGATCGGCAAGCGCGAGCAGACACGGCGGCTGGGCGCCGGATCGCTGGGCGACCTGCTGGAACCGTCCGAGCAACGGGCCTATCTCGGCGGCATCAGCCGGGCTGCGGAGGAGCTGCTCGAAGTCGATGGCATCTGGTACATCCGAAGCAAGGTCGCCTTCCTGTTCGAGGTCGAGTGGACGGCGATGCTGGGTGACCCGCTCCTGCGGCGCCACGCCCGGATCCCGCCCGACGAATCCCTCGTCCGCTTCCTGGTCGTCGCACCAGAGCGGACGGAGCTGGTGCGCTACAAGCTTGAGCGTTCGCCGCTCTTGCGGGCTGCGCTGGACAAGAGCAACTGGCACCTCATCAAGTCGGACAAT
Organism: Thermomicrobiales bacterium; assembly: GCA_031421095.1. Classification (GTDB taxonomy): domain Bacteria; phylum Chloroflexota; class Limnocylindria; order Limnocylindrales; family CSP1-4; genus SPCO01. Next base: position 10,592 of record JANONZ010000076.1, on the reverse strand, counting down.
CTGCGAGCCTTCCTGGCCCGCGACCCGCTGTCGTTGGCGGACCTTGAGCCGTTCCTCGGACTCGATCCGGAGGTGGAGCAGACGGGGCAGCAGCTGCCGTTGTTCGAACGCCCCGAAGAGCTCGACGCCACGGCCGGGGCCTGAGGCGGGCCGCCCGGGCCTGGGTCGGACGGTCCGCGCCAACGGGCGGTAGGCTACGGGCACACGATCCTCACCCGGTGTCCGGGAGCGGCGCCACCGCCGCGCCCCAGCCGTGCCACAGCCGCGCCACAGGAGACCCCTCCGTGACCCTGCCCGATTCTGCCCAGACACCCGTCAACGAACTCGCCGAGCGCTTCTGGGAGGCGATCCTGGAACTCAGCCCGACGACTGCCACGTTCTACGGCGACGACCGCTATGCCGACCGCATGGAGGATCCGTCGCCAGCCGGTCGGGCGCTCTCCAGGGCCCTCATGGAACGTACGTCTGCGGAGGCATCCGCGATCGAGACCGACGGGCTGCCGACCGAGGACCGCATCACGCGCGACATGCTCAAGGTCATCGCGGAACTGCACATCGAGGAGGATGACCAGCGCCTGTACGAGTTGCGCGTGGTCGACCAGATGGGTGGCCCGCAACAGCTCCTCCCACAGCTGACGCAGTTCCAGCCGGCAGACACGCCGGCGGGCCTGGATGCGTTCATCGCCCGGCTCCATGCCTATCCCACGTTCATGGCGGCCAACGCCGAGCTGCTCCGCGACGGGCTCGCGTCGGGCCTGACCGCCCCGAGGATCGTCGCCGAGCGGACCATCGCCCAGATCCAGCGGATGCTGGCCGTCCCGATCGGATCGGCCATCGTGCCGTCCATGGTCAAGGTCGCGTCCGAAACGGACCGCGAGCGGGTCCGTGACATCGTCCGGGACGTCGTCTACCCCGCGGACGCCGCCTTCCTCGAGACGCTCCAGGGTCAGTACCTTGCCGCGACCCGCGAGGACCCCGGGCTCTGGTCCGCGCCCGATGGTGAGCGGCTCTACCGGACGGCGATCCGGAGCTGGACGACCCTTGACCTCGACCCGGAGGAAGTCCATCGGACCGGCCTGGAGGAGCTCGAGGCCATCGAGCAGGAGCGGCGGGAGATGGCGCACGCCGCCGGCTACGGCCACGACACGGCTGCCTACCGAGCCGCGCTCGAGGCTGACGTCTCGAACACGCCGCAGACCAAGGACGGATTGGTCGCACGGGCCACTGAGGATATCGAGCGGGCGATGGCCGTGGCGCCGCGCTACTTCGGTGTCCTGCCGCGGGCCGGTTGCGAGGTCCGACTGGTCGAGGAGTACAAGGAGCAGGACGCGCCCTTCGCCTATTACTATCCGCCCACTCCGGATGGCTCGCGCCAGGGGATCTACTACGCGAACGGCTACGACCTGCCCAGTCGCAAGTACAACAAGCTCGCCACGACCACGTATCACGAGGCCGTTCCGGGCCACCATTTCCAGATCACCCTGGAGATGGAGAACCCGCACCTCAACACGTTCCGACGCCTGGGGGCGCGGATGGTCGGTGGCGCATACGTCGAGGGCTGGGGCCTGTACAGCGAGCGCCTGGCCGACGAGATGGGCCTGTTCCGAAACGAGGGGGAACGCTTCGGGATGCTGGATGCGCAGGCCTGGCGGGCTGCTCGGCTGGTCGTCGACACCGGCCTCCACGCCCTGCGCTGGCCGCGTCAACGGTCGATCGACTTCCTCGGGGCGGCCGGCCTGTCGGAGACCGACGCCATCATCGAGACTGACCGCTACATCTGCTGGCCGGGCCAGGCCCTGACCTACAAGATCGGCCAGCGCGTGATCGAGCGGCTGCGCACCGAACTGTCCTCTCGTGACGGATCGGCCTTCGACCTGCGGGCCTTCCATGATGCCGTGCTGAGGCACGGCTCGCTGCCGCTCGCGACCCTCGAACGCGAACTTCCGAACTGGCTGGCCACACCCGCAACGGGACGGACGTAGGGATGTCCGGCGAGGAACACGTTGATCGGTCGGCCGTCGGCGACGCGGTGTTGGACATCGGGGGCGATGTCGGGGCACTCATCCTGTACACGGGTCCCGCGCATCTGGGCCTCGAGATCGAGGTCAGCCGTGAGGATGACGACTCGAACCGGGTGCATACGATGATCCGGGAGAGGACCGTCCAGGGGCGCCTCGTCCAGGCTGGCATCTTCGCGGAGCTGCGCTCCGGCCGCTATCGAATCTGGGGCGGCGACCCGCTGCTCCCGGACCGGGTGACCATCGCCGGCGGCGAAGTCGCGGAGATCGACTGGCGTCCTCTCGGCGGGCGCACCTGACGCCTGCGCCTGACGACCGCGTCGGCTGAGGATCGCCAAACCTCCGGTCCGGGAACACGACGAGCCCGGCAGTGGTCCATCTGCCGGGCTCGTGCGTCAGGGCGGATGCCCTGACAGAACGTCAGGGTGTGTCGAACCCGCTGAGCGGGACACCCAGGTACGGGAACTGACTGATGTACCGGTCGCTGCCGGGCGACGTGCCGTCGGTCAACAGCGAGGCGGCCCCGTCTGGCGTGAACGACGGGTCGACCAGCGGGATCGTGGCGCCGGCGATGGCTCGCAACTCGATGGCGACGACGTTGTCGCCGACTCGACGGCCATTGGGAAAGCCGGCCAGATCGCCACCCAGGATGCCGAGCGGGCTCGGACTCGAAGCCGGTGGGATGGCCATGTTCAAGCGCAGCAGGTCGGCCGGCGTCGGCCCGCTGAAGTTCTGGAACCCGGCGATGATGCCGGACGGGATGCCCGTGCTCAGGATCGCGGCCAGATCGTCCCGATTCCTGGAGTAGGCGGCCAGATTCGGGAAGACGCCTGGATAGAGGATGGGAAGCAGCTTCGCCAGCTCGGGCTTCAGCACATAGGACTGGAACTGGCTGTCCTGATACGGCGCCTGGCTGTTCCAGAAGTCCTTCGTCCCCATCGGGATGAGCACTTCATTGACCAGGGGGTTGGCCAGTCGCGACACCTGGACATTGGGACCGGCTTTGCTCACGCGCGACTCGCCGCGGTCGCCGCGCACTTGAGCCTTGCGGCGACTCGCCGAGGTATAGACGCCGATGACCGAACGAGCATCGGCCGGATCTGTCGGGGTGGAGCCATGCTGCTGGAGCTGAGACCTGGGCACCTGGATCGCGATGCTGTGGACGTTCAGACGCGCCAGCGTGTCGACGCCGTCTGTCGCGGCCATCGGGATGAGGTGCAGGTTCTGGAACGGCCGCAACGTCCCGAGGTCGAAGATCGACCCAAGATCGACGTAGAAGCCTTCTCGCCGCTGGCCAGCGAAGACCTTGATGCCACCCGGCAGGGAGTGGACCGCGGCTGCCGCCAATGCGCCGTAGTCAGGCGTGGAGCGCGGTCCGATGTTGACCGGTGGGCACGCGAGACCTGACCCTAGAACGGTCGTTTCGTCGCCCCTGACCCGGCTCACGGTGTAGGTCTGGGTGCGGTTCCACGAGGTGCTGGCGAGCGACGTGATGGGGCCTGTGTTGTACAGGAACGTGTCGGGGTTCCGGACCTGGGTCTCGAACCGGAACTGGTAGGTGACATCCGGCTTGGCGTCGCCGTCGTTGTCGACGTGGATCTCGTACAGGACGTCGTCGCCGAACTCGTAGAAGTTGGGCCCGCCAGCGGGCTCTTCGGCCGGGATGTAGTTGGCGATGAGCGTGACCGTGTCGGCCTGATCCGGACTGACGAAGGCGTAGAGGTCCGTGCTGTCAGCGACCGGATCCTTGGAGATCCCGGGTGCTTCGCGATGGGAAGACATGGCTCAGGCCCCCTTTGCCGCTTGCCGAGCGCTGGCGAGGATGCGGCCGACCATCGCCCGGTCCTCGACGACGATCTCGCGGTTCCCCACGAGGATGGTGACCGCGCCGGTCGAGTCGCTCTGAACATGGGCGATGACATCCTCGCCCATCGCCACGAGATCCTGGGATGGCCCGGAATCGGGAGCCGCTCGGAGGACCGACGGTTGGGCGGCAAACAGCGCGGGCACACCACCGCTCGCTGCAGCGATCCCGGCCGCCGCGGCGCCCAGCGACGCACGACCCAGGAATTTCCTGCGGGACAGGTCCGACATGGCGGCCTCCTACGATTCGCATCGTCGCGCTGCGAGAGTGATCTCTTGCGGTCGCGCCTGACGATCGACATCCACTGGTACGCACGCCAACCGGAGAAGGATCACTCGCCCTGACCGGGGATCGCCACACCGACCCTACGAGTCGAAGCCGATCCCCAGTGCGTCGAGCGTCTGGAGGAGCACGGACCGGCGACCCTCGTTCCGGTCGGCGCGGTCCAGCTCATGGCGGACCGCGTTGACCGCCACAGACCGGAATGGCTCCGGAGGGAAGGGGATCGGGGCGCTCTGGACCAGGCGTAACCGGAGGCGATCCGAGTCGGGCCGGAGGATCAAGTCGCGGACGATGCCGCCGGCCCATCGGCTCGCGCCAACGCCCAGTCCCGTGTAGCCCAGCGCGTATGTGACCCGATCGCCCATCGTCTGTCCGAATGTGACCGTGAAGCGCGAGGTGGTATCGATCGCGCCGCCCCAGCGGTACGGGAAGCGCAGGCCTTGCAGCTGGGGGAACGCCCGGACGAACTGGGCCTCCAGCTTCTCGAAGGTCGCCGGGCGCTGGTCGAGTTCGGGACTCACCTTGCTCCCGAAGTAGTAGATCGCGTCGTACCCGCCCCACAGGATCCGGTCGTCTGCCGTCAGGCGGAAGTAGTGGAACTGGTTGTTGGCATCGGACAGACCCTGTCGACCGGCCCAGCCGATCGCCGCTCGCTGCGTCCGGTCGAGCGGCTCCGACACCAGGACATAGTCGTAGACCGGCACGAACAGCGGACTCAGGCGTCGCAGCCAGCCCGAATAGGCGGAGGTCGCAACGACCACATGGTCGGCCCTGATCCGGGCGCCATCGGCGGTTGTCGCGATGACGCCGCCCGCGACCCGCTGGAGGTCCGTCACCCGACTGCCCTCATGGATCCGGACCCCGCGCTCGCGGGCCACGCGGGCGAGCCCTCGCGCCAGCTTGGCCGGGTCGAGCAGCACGTCGCGCCCGGGCGGCCGGTAGAGCCCGGCCTGCCAGAGCGGGGAGTGGATCTCGGCCTGGACGGCCTCCCGGTCCAGGAACTCCAGATGCTCCCCGTGGCCGGCGGCCTCATCCAGCCACGCACGGAACTCGTCCACCTGGTAGGGCTGGTCGGCCAAGGCCAGGGTGCCGGTCTCCTCGAGGTCGCAATCGATCCCGTGCAGGCGAGTGAATGCGATCAAGCCGCGGAGGTTGTCGATCCCTTCTTGCTCGAGCCGTTCGAGTTCGTCCGGGAAGTGGCGGATACCGTTGGCGAGGCCGTGGGTCAGCGAGGCCTCGCAGAACCCGCCATTGCGCCCGCTGGCGCCGAAGGCGACGCTCTGGGCCTCGGCGACGACCACCCGAAGCGCTGGGTCCGTGTCGGTCAGGGCGATCGTGGCCCATAGTCCCGTGAACCCGCCACCGATGACGAGCACGTCCGTGGACGTATCGCCGCGGAGCGGTCCGTCGAGAGGCGGGGCGGGATCGCGGAGCCAGTAGCTGACGGGGCCGTTCCGGGTCGAGAGGGGTCGAGGCATCGCTATATGGTGACACGGGCAGCAAGCGCGCTTCCCGTAGGCTGCGTTGCCGATACGCACGCGATTCGCACGTCAAGTACGCAACAGCCTCGCGACTCGTGTTGACGGCCACGATGGGGCTGTGGCACGATGCGGGCGACCGTTCCGCCACACGCAACCAGTGTCCCACGGACCGGGCCGCACAACCCCTATTCGAGGTCGCTCATGGCCACCCAGCCCGCCGCCCGCCTCAGACCCGCGCTTCGGCGTGAGGTCCAGACCGCGATGTATCGCCGCGCCCTGAAGACGCTCCCTGGTGGGACGGACTCCAACTTTCGGGCATGGGGCGAGGACACGGTCTATGTCGATCGGGGCAAGGGCGGCCGGATCTGGGACCTGGATGGCAACGAATACATCGACCTGCGGATGGGCTACGGGCCGGTCATCCTCGGCCATGCCGACGAGCGCGTCGACGACTACGTCAACGAGCACATGCGCAAGGGTGTCAGCTTCTCGCTCACGAGCGAGGAGGAGGTCCAGGCCATGGAGCTCCTGTGCGAGCTCACGGGCTGGGTAGAGCAGGCGCGCATGACGGTCTCCGGGACGGAGGCCACGATGCACGCGATGCGGATCGCCCGGGCCTATACCGGTCGCGACAAGATCGTGAAGTTCGAGGGCCAGTACCACGGCGTCCATGACTACGCGCTGATCAGCGTGACGCCGAACGTCATGGCGGACCTGGGCGACGGCGAGGAGCCGGTCGGTCTGGCCGACGGTCGAGGCATCCCCAAGGCTGTCGCCGACACGATCATCCCGGCACGCTACAACGACATCGCCCGCCTCCGGCGGCTGTTCGAGCGTCGCGGCGAAGAGATCGCGGCGGTCATCGTGGAGCCGGTCCTGGGCAACGCCCAGGGCATCCTCCCGAAGCCCGGCTTTCACCAGGCGATGCGGGCGTTGACCGAGGAATTCGGCATCCTGCTCATCTTCGACGAGGTCAAGACCGGCTTTCGCTTCGCGCGGGGCGGCGCGGCTGAGTTCTTCGGGATCAGGCCGGATCTCGGGACGTACGCCAAGGCGATGGGCAACGGCTATCCGGCGGCGGCCTTCGGTGGCCGAGCCGAGGTCATGAGCGTCCTGCCCGACAAGGTCAGCCATGGCGGGACCTACGCCGGCAATCGCATCGCGGCCGCGGCCGCGGTCAAGACCCTCACTCTCATCAAGGAGACGGACGCGCTGGAGACGATCCACAAGACCGGGCTCGCGGTGCAGGCCGGCCTCCGCGAGGTACTCGAGCCCAAGGGTCTGCCGTTCGTCTTCACGGGCCACCCTTCCATGTTCGGGGTGATGTTCACCGAAACGGAGCCGTCCGAGTATCGCGACTGGGCCGATACCGACCATGTGCTATACGACGCGATCGCGGTCGGCATGCATGCGCGCGGCGCGATGCCGGAGCCGGACTCGCGTGAGCCGTGGTTCATGTGCGAGGCACATGCCCAGGACGACACGGTCGATCGGATCGTCTCGATCTTCTCCGATTCCCTCGATGCGGCGCTCGAGGCACGCGCCAGCGGCGAGCTCGGCGGCTCGCACTGATCGGGCCGGGCGGGATGGTCCTCGACGGGAATGCGGTCCGCTCCGTCGACCGGGCGGCCGCGCTGCTCCTGGCCCTCGGCGAGAGCCAGGGTGCGGCCGGGGTGACTGAGCTTGCCCGGCACCTGGGCCTGCACAAGTCGACGGCCTCGCGTCTGCTGGCCACGCTCCAGAAGCGTGGCCTCGTGGAACAGGACGAGGAGACCGGCAAGTATCGGCTGGGCCTGGTCGTCATCCGCCTCGCGGAGCGTGCCGAGCGAACGCTCGACCTGCGCGGCATCGCTCTTCCCGAGCTTGAGCGGCTGGCGCGCCTGACCCACGAGACGACGGGCCTCGGCATCCTGGATGGTGACTCGTTGCTGGCGGTCGCCCAAGTCGATGGCCCGAACCTCGTCGCCGTCGGCGATTGGACCGGGCGCGCCACGCCACTCCACTGCGTCGCATCGGGCAAGGTCCTGCTCTCGTCGCTGGCGGAGCGGGAGGTCCTTCGCATCGTCCGGCGCGGCCTGGTCAGACACACGGAACGGACGATCGTGGAGCTGGAGCCGCTCTTGGAGGAGCTGGCGCGCATCCGTCGGCGCGGCTATGCGACGGCCATCGGCGAGTACGAGCTGGGGCTCAACGCGGTCGCAGCCCCGGTCCACGACGCACGCGGCAGTGTCATCGCGGCAGTCGACATCTGGGGTCCGGCCTTCCGACTTACGCCACGGCGCATCCCGGAGTTGGCGGGTCAGGCGCGCGAAGCCGCGGCGGCCATCTCGATCAGGCTCGGTGGCGCCGCCGCCTGACTGTGCCGCCGTCGCGCTAGGCTGTGCCGATGCTTGACTTCGACAAGCGACCCTGGAGCGAGATCCTGCCATTCATCGGTCAGGAGGTCCTGCCGATCCTGCTTATCGTGGTCTCGGCGTTCGTCGCCGTGCGTTTGGCCAGGATCTTCGTGCACAGCATCGTCAAGGCGCTGCTGGACCGAGAGGCGACCGAGGGAACGGCCCAGGAGCTGAGCGCGGTCGAGCTCAAGAAACGGATGGAAACGCTTGACACCCTCGCCTCCAACACGCTCCAGTTCTTCATCGTTGCCGTGTCCGGCCTGATGATCCTGGGCGAGCTGGGCCTCAACATCGGTCCGGCCATCGCCGGTCTCGGCGTCGTCGGGATCGCCGTCGGGTTCGGGGCGCAGAGCCTGGTGCGCGACTACCTCAACGGTTCGCTCATCCTCGTCGAGAACCAGTTCGCCAAGGGCGACGTCGTCCGGGTGGCCGGGGTCTCCGGCACGGTCGAGGACTTCAATCTTCGGCGTACGACGCTGCGCGACCTGGATGGTGTCGTACACACCGTCCCGAACGGCGAGATCCGGGTGGCCTCCAACCTGACCCGCACCTGGTCACGCATCAACCAGAACGTGACGGTCGCGTATGGCACCGACATCGACAAGGCGATCGAAGTCGTCGACCAGGTCGGGCGAGAGATGGCCGACGATCCAGTATGGAAGCGGCGGATCCTGGAGGCCCCGCGAGTCGAGCGCGTCGAGGCGCTCGGGGACTTCGGCATCACACTCAAGATCCTGGGCTCCGTGCGGGCGACCGATCAGTGGTCGGCCGGCGGCGACTTCCGCAAGCGCTTGCTGGACGCATTCAAGAAGCACGGGATCGACCCCCGCCCGCAGCGCGTCGTCCTGTCCCGGTACGAGGATCCCGATATCGGCGTGGCGCCCGACCAGAACGAGCTGGCCGAGGGGACCGACTAGGCGCAGAGCACGCCCCGCAGGGCACGACTCGCCCGTCACGCACCGCGATGGGGCGCGGTAGGATGGCTGGGCCAGCCCAGGTCGAATACGAGGTTCAATGTGAGCGTCGATCCGTCCCGTCCGTCGCCCGAGATCGAGAACCTTCTCGTCGAGTCGCGGACGTTCCCGCCCGACCCAGCGTTCGCCGCCCGGGCTAACGCGACGGCCGCCCTGTACGGGGAGGCGGAGGCGGACTTCGAGGCCTTCTGGGCGAAGCTGGCTCGCGAGCGGCTCGATTGGACGACGCCGTTCACGACGACGCTGGAGTGGGAGCTGCCGTTCGCCAAATGGTTCACCGGCGGCCAACTCAACGTGAGCTACAACTGCATCGACCGGCACGTGGAGCGCGGTCTCGGCGACAAAGTGGCATACCACTGGATCGGTGAACCGGGCGACACGCGGACGATCACCTACAGCGACCTCCTGCGCGAGGTGAGCAAGGCGGCCAACGCGCTCAAGGAGCTGGGCGTCGAGTCCGGCGACCGGGTCGCCATCTACATGCCGATGATCCCGGAACTGCCGATCGCGATGCTCGCCTGCGCCCGGATCGGGGCGCCCCACACGGTCATCTTCGGTGGCTTCTCCGCGGAGGCGCTGTCGGGCCGCATCAACGACTGCGGGGCAAGGGTCCTCATCACCGCGGACGGCGGGTACCGGCGCGGCAAGGAGGTCGGCCTCAAGCACCATGCGGACGAGGCGCTCGCGGACGCGCCGACCATCGAGGCGACGATCGTGGTCAACCGGACCGGCCACGAGGTCCACATGGTGGACGGCCGGGACCACTGGTGGCACGAGATCGTGGAGCGCCAGTCCGAGGACTGTCCGCCGGTCGCGGTCGACTCCGAGCACATGCTCTACCTGCTCTATACCTCGGGCACGACCGCCAAGCCGAAGGGCATCCTCCACACGACCGCGGGCTACCTCCTGGGCGCGTCGTACAGCCACGAGATGGTCTTCGACATCAAGCCGGACGACGTCTACTGGTGTGCCGCCGACATCGGCTGGGTGACCGGCCACAGCTACATCGTGTACGGCCCGCTCGCGAACGCGTCGACCGGGATCATGTACGAGGGCGCTCCGGACACGCCGGCCTGGGATCGCTGGTGGCAGATCGTCGAGGACTACAAGGTTTCCATCCTGTACTGCGCCCCGACAGCCATCCGGTCGTTCATGAAGCAGGGCGTCGACTGGCCGCGCAAGCACGACCTGTCGTCCCTGCGGCTGCTGGGCTCGGTCGGCGAGCCGATCAATCCCGAGGCCTGGCTGTGGTACCGCGAACACATCGGTGGAGGGCGGACGCCGGTCGTCGACACCTGGTGGCAGACCGAGACGGGCCAGATCATGATCACCCCGTTGCCCGGCGCGACGACGACCAAGCCCGGCTCGGCGACCTTCGCGTTCCCGGGTATCGCGGCAGACGTCGTGGACGCGGACGGCAACTCTGTCCCGTTTGGTGGAGGCGGGTACCTCGTCCTGAAGCGGCCGTGGCCGGCCATGCTGCGGGGCATCTACGGCGATCCCGAGCGGTACTTCCAGACGTACTGGAGCCGCTTCCCGGGTATGTACTTCGCTGGTGATGGCGCCAAACGCGACGC
>JANONZ010000075.1:0-1573 GCA_031421095.1 Thermomicrobiales bacterium | reverse complement strand
GACCGAGTCATCGCCGGCATCCAGGAGCGCAACCGGGGGATGACCCGGCCGATCCTGCACGGGTCAGCGGACCAGCTTGCGGACCGGATTCGCGCGTACCAGGCGTCGGGCTTCACCAACGTCCTCTACCACCTCGCCGCGCCATTCGATGACGAGACCCTCGAACGTTTCATCGGCGAGGTCAAGCCGCAGGTGGCCGGCACCCATGCCTGACCCAGTGTCGCCGCGACTCCCGGCTGACCCCCAGGAGCCCCCGAACATGACCGACTTCTGGCGCTTGTCCGCGCTCGAAACCGTCGACCTCTTGCGCCAGGGCGAAGTCACCCCGCTGGAACTCATCGACGACGCCCTGGCCCGGATCGGACAGGTCGGGCCGGCGGTCAACGCGATGGTCACCCTCTGTCCGGACCGCGCCCGCGAACATGCCAGGCAGATCATGGCGCGACCGCTCGGGGAACGCGGCCCCCTCGCCGGCCTGCCTGTCGGCGTCAAGGACCTCAACGACGTGGCCGGCGTGCGCACGACCTATGGGTCGCCGATCTACGCGGACCACGTGCCGGATCGCTCCGACATCATGGTGGAGCGGCTGGAGGCGAACGGCGGCATCGTCCTCGGCAAGACCAACACACCGGAGTTCGGGGCCGGGGCCAACACCTTCAACGAGGTCTTCGGCGAAACGCTGAATCCATGGGACACGAGACTCAATGCCGGCGGTTCCTCCGGTGGCTCCGCCGTCGCGCTGGCGACCGGGCAGGTCTGGCTGGCGACCGGGTCCGATCTGGGTGGCTCGCTGCGCACGCCGGCCGCGTTCTGTTCGGTCGTGGGCCTGCGCCCGTCACCGGGTCGCGTCGCATCGGGCCCGCGCCAGCTCCCCTTCGATACGCTCGCCGTCGAAGGGCCCATGGGCCGTGATGTCGCCGACACAGCGCTCATGCTGGATGCGCTGGCCGGCTGGCACCAACAGGATCCGATCTCGTTCGACGCACCAGCCGAGCCCTTCCTCAAGACCGCCCAGCGCCGGACCGTGCCCGGACGCGTCGCCTTCTGCCTCAAACCGGCCGGGCTGCCGATCGAAGCCGGCGTCACCGATATCTGCCGCGCCGCGATCGAGCGATTGAGCGCCGCCGGCATGGAGCTCGAAGAGACGAGCCCCGACTTCGAAGGCGTCGGCGCGGCATTCAAGACGCTCCGGGCCGTCGATTACGCGGCCACCATGCGGCCGTTGCTCGACGACCATCGCGACCAGCTGAAGGCCGACGTCATCTGGAACGCCGAGATCGGCCGAACCCTGACCGGCGAGCAGATCGGCCGGGCGCACATCCGCCGCTCCAGGCTGTTCGCCGACATGATCACCTTCTTCGAGACCTACGACCTCCTGGTCCTGCCGGCAGCGCCCGTTCTGCCGCGTGACGTGAAGGAGCGCTGGCCGCGCGAGATCGAAGGCACCGCGCTCGAGAGCTACGTCGAATGGCTCCAGCTCGCCGCCCTCATCTCGATGACCGCCTGCCCAGTGCTGTCGCTACCCGCTGGCTTCGCGCCGGATGGTCGCCCGATGGGGATCCAGATCGTCGGC
>JANONZ010000074.1:0-3562 GCA_031421095.1 Thermomicrobiales bacterium | reverse complement strand
GCCACGATCCCGCGCGAGCGCGCCAACACCCGATCGCGGGCACGCAGCCCGATGATCGACAGGATCTCCGCGGGGGCGGACGAGCAGATCGTCGTGTAGTCCTTGAACGCCGCGATCCGGGCGAGAAGGTCCCGGTCGTGCGACGCGAGCCAGCCGATGCGCAGGCCCGCCATCGCGTACGCCTTCGACATGACGCCGAGCGAGAGCCCGGTCGGCAGGGCGTCGGCGCCGGCCGGCAGCCGGTCGGCCTCGTCGAACTCGAGACCCCGGTAGACCTCGTCGACGAGGAGGTGCGCTCCGGCGTCGGCGGCGATGGCGACGAGCGCGTCGTACGTCGCGTGATCGGGCAGCATCCCGGTGGGGTTGTGCGGGAGGTTGACCACGATGACCCGGGTCAGCGGCGTCACCTGGCGGCGCAGGACGTCGAGGTCGAGCGCCCAACCGGCCGACTCGTGGAGCTCGTGGAGCGTGACGTCCGCGCCGGCCGCCCGCGCCACCTCGTACAGGCTCTGGTACCCGGGCCAGGTCGCGATGACATGGTCGCCCGGCCCCGCGATGACGTTCATCAGGCAAAAGACGGCCTCCTCCGCGCCGGCAAACGTCAGGATCTCGTCCGGTTCGATGGTCTCGTAGAGCGACGCGATCTCACGGCGCAGGAGCGGGTGCCCGGTCGATTCCGTGTAGCCGAGCTGGAGGCCGTCCCACAGGGCGCGGGCCTCGTCGTCGGCGAGGGTCAGGAGCTCGCTCATCGGGTAGCCCTGGACGTCCGAGGCGCACAGCAGGTGTCGGGCGGCGAACTCCCAGCGGGCGAAGTAGCGCTCCAGTGCGAACTCCGGGATGCGCACGCTGACGTCCGATCAGCCGCCGACGGCGATGAGCGCCGCACCGAACGTCCGGACCGTGGACTCGTCCAGTCCCTCGCCGACCAACGACCAACTGACGGTGGCGCCGGCATCTACGACGATGGCGAAACTCCCGGAAACCGTCGCGATGATGGTCCCTTCGCGATCGCCGAAGGCCGTCGAGCCGATCTCCGACCCGGCCGGCACGCAGCCTGACCCGTCCGTGCACCAGACGCCCTCACTCAACGCGAACCGCGCTCCACCCGGGCCGCGATACGTCATGGCCAGCCGGCCGCCGCCAGCGAGCCGGTACTGGCCCTGCTCCACGAACCAGCCGGCCGGCAGGACCGGGCAGTAGACCATCCAGTCCGTGGACGCCGCCACGGACGAGAAGAACGTCCGGTTCTCGTTCGTGCCGCTGCAGCCGCTCGCCGGCACGACCGCCGGGGATGCGGTCACCTCGGACGAGGCCGATGGCACCTCCGTGGGTGCCTGCGTGACCGATGGGTCGACGGTCGGCGTGGCGACCTCGTTGACGGACGCCGGGGGCGTGTCGGATGCACCTGCGGTCGAACCGGCCGCGCCCGACCCGGTGGGTGAGGCGGTCCCATACGGCGCTCCACACGCGGCCACCACCAGCGCGACGGCGGCGACGAGCGGCAGAAGGCGGCCGGGCATCCAGGAGGACCGATGACGGCCGGGCCGGTCAGGCCGCGGCGCGCTCGTTCGAGGTCGCGTCACCCACTGAGGGTAGCACGCGAGGCCCGCTCGGCCCGGCTCGACAGCCCGGCTCTGCCGCCTTGTTACAAGCCGGTGTCGGGTGTACAGTCCGGTCATCTCAACAGGCCTGACTGGACAGGGGAAGCCGGTGCAAGACCGGCGCTGACCCGCAACCGTAAGTCGTGGCACGAACCACGACGAGCCGGGATACCTGACCAGAAGGCTGGCTCCACAACCCGTCGAGGTCTGCGGACGGAGCCCGGAACCAAGATGGCGCCTCATGACCTCGCCCACTCGTGGCTCACGGGTGGGCGAGTCTGTCGTATCCACCTTCGAGCCCGGGGTCCTCGTCAGACGCGACGACCCTCCTCGAAAGGAACGACGATGGCTCTGCCCCGGATCCTCCTGCGTCACGCAGGTGCCGTCACGCTGGCGGCGACCCTGGCACTCTCCGCTGGCGGCGCCACCGTCTTCGCGGCGGATCCGCCGACGACCAGCGACCCAGGCGCGGCGGCCGCGGGCTGGATCGCGGCCCAGGTCACGGCGGGCGTCGGGCCCGGCAGCCTGGCGGATGCCATCTTCGCCTACGCGGCCACTGGCACCGGAGCGGACGCCGCGGCCGCCGCCCTGACGCAACTGGCGACTGGGTTCGACGACTACGTCCTCGATATCGGGGGCGCCCTTGTGCCCGGCAACCTCGCCAAGACAATGCTGGCCGTGCAGGTCGCGGGCGGCAACCCCGGTTCCTTCGGTGGCCACGACCTGGAAGCCGACCTTCGCGGCCTGCTGATCACGACGCCGGGTCCGGACCTCGGCCGCTTCGGGGCCGCCGGCAACTCCGATCAGGCGCTGGCCATCCTGGCGTTGGCCCGGACCAGCGGTGGCGTCCCGGCCACGGCGGTCGACTGGCTCGTGGCTGCGCAGTGCCCGAACGGCGACTACCAGTGGGACGGCGCCTGCCCCGGGGCCGGTGCGGAGGACCCCGATACGACCGCGCTCGCACTCCAGGCGCTGTTGGCGGGTGGCGCGACGACCGCTGCCGCCACGTCCACCCAGCTCCTTCTGGATATCCAGGGCTCGGACGGCTCGTTCAGCTCGTACGGCACGGCCAACACGAATAGCACCGGCGTCGCCGGCCAGGCCCTGCGAGCGACCGGCCACACGGCGGCCGCCGATGCCGCGGCGGCCTTCGTCCTGACGCTGCAGTACGGCTGCAGCGCTCCGGCCGCCGATCGGGGCGCGTTCCGCTGGGCGGCCTCCAGTGCCGGTTTCCTCATCTTCTCCACGCCACAGGCCGTGCTGGCGCTGGGAGCCCCGGCTCTCGATGACCTGAGCATCGCGGGGGCGTCTGCCGCAGCACCGATCCTCGATTGCCCGGCCGCAGCGCCGACGGGCCCGGCACCGACCCTGCCGCCGACCGACCTCGGAGCGGCCGCGCCAACGACCGGCGGTGGGTCGTCACTTCCGGTCGGACTCGTACTCGTGGTCGTCTCCGCATGCGGCGCCGCCGTGACCGCCGGGCTGCGAGTCCGACGCTGACCACGGCCCGCTCCTCGGCGTTCGCGGCCGCCATCCTGGCGGTCGGCTTTCTGCTGGTTCCCGGCCCGCCGCCCGTCGCGGGCTCCGACGGCCCGTGTCCGGGCACGACCGGGGTCACGGTGGTCGTGGACTATCAGGCGCTGGGGGGCGGGGTGATGGTGCATTGCGCTGCCGGGTCGCCGGCCACCGGCTTCAAGGCCCTGATCGCGGCGGGCTTCGACGTCGAAGAGGTGCGCAACGTACCGGGCTTCCTGTGCCGGATCGACGGGAGCCCCGGGCTGGGCCGGGACCCCTGCATCAACACGCCTCCGGCCGGTGCCTACTGGTCCTACTGGCACGCCGCTCGGGGTGGCAGCTGGAGCTCCAGTCAGGAGGGTGGCAAGACCCGGACGCCGCCGGTCGGCAGTGTCGATGGCTGGTCGTTCTCCGATGATGGCTCGCCCGGCGACGCCTCGCCACCG
>JANONZ010000073.1:0-4572 GCA_031421095.1 Thermomicrobiales bacterium | reverse complement strand
TCCGCGGCCGTCGGCAGCGTTCTGTGTCTCGGCCTGGATCCCGATCCCGCCGCGCTGCCAGACGGGTTCTCGCCAGACCTCGCCGGCATCGAAGCGTTCGCGATGCTGATCGTGGAGGCAGCCGGTCCGTACGCCGCCGCGGTCAAGCCAAACCTTGCGTTCTTCGAGTCATTCGGTGCGGACGGCATGGCCGCCCTCGAGCGGATCCGTCGGCGGATCCCAGCCGGCCTTCCGGTCATCGCCGACGCCAAGCGCGGCGACATCGGGACGACGGCCGCCCACCAGGCGATCGCCCTGTTCGATCGGCTCGGGGCGGATGCGGTGACGGTGAGCCCGTACCTCGGCGGCGAGGCCATCGCGCCGCTGCTGGCCCGCGAGGACCGCTTCGCGTACGTCCTGTGCCGGACCTCCAACCCAGGCGCTGCGGAACTGCAGGACCTCGTCGTGGCGGCCGACGATGCCATGCCAGCCCCGGCCGAACCGCTCTACCTTCGAGTCGCTCGCCGCGCGTCGGGCTGGGGTCTGCCGGGGACGGTCGGGCTGGTGGTCGGGGCGACGGCCCCGGACGAACTACGGGCCATCCGGGCAGTCGCGCCCGGCCTCGGGTTCCTCGTGCCTGGCGTCGGCGCCCAGGGCGGGGCGCTGGAGCCCGTTCTCGCCGCCGGCCCGGCGACGGCCGCACCGGCAGATGCACGGCCCGGGCGTGGCCTGGTCGTCAATGTCTCGCGAGGTATCGCCGGAGCCGCTCTCCGCGGAGCCCGATCAGACGGTCCACGCGACCCCGGAGAGCGTCTCGCGGAGGCGGCTCGCGCCTGGGCCGCGCGCCTCCCTGTGCTACCCTGACCCGCGCAGACGAGCTGCTCAGCCCGCGTTTGGCGGGTACAACGAACCGGTTCCCTTGTCCCGCAGGAGCAACGACGACCATGCCTACTCCCGGACCCCTTGAGCTGGTCATCATCCTGGTGATCGCGCTCCTCAT
Organism: Thermomicrobiales bacterium; assembly: GCA_031421095.1. Classification (GTDB taxonomy): domain Bacteria; phylum Chloroflexota; class Limnocylindria; order Limnocylindrales; family CSP1-4; genus SPCO01. The sequence continues at coordinate 3,593 of JANONZ010000073.1, read as the reverse complement.
CCTCGGTCCCGGCAAGCTGCCGGAGGTCGGTGCCTCACTCGGCAAGAGCATCCGCGAGTTCCGCAAGGCCTCGTCCGACGTCCAGGAGTCGGTGAGCATCTCACCGGTGCCCAACGTGATCACGGCTTCGCCGATGGCGGCAGCTACCCCGATCGCTCCGGTCACCTCGGCCACGGTCGCGGATCCAGCCGTGTCCGAGCCCGTCGCGGGTATCACGGGGCCGTCCTCCGACTCGACGAAGGTCGTCAACTAACCGAGGTCCAGCGCCGCGATCATGGCCGACGTCGACGCCCTGCGCGAGGCGGGTGTGAGCGGGTCGCCCGCGACGCCCCAGCCCGAGCCGCTCCAGCCGCCATCTGCCGCGTCCGATGATGGATCCATCATGTCCCTCGTCGGCCACCTTGGTGAGCTGCGGACACGGCTGTTCCGTTCGATCCTGGCGGTCGCCGTCGGCTCGACGGTCGGGTTCCTTGTCGCGACCCCCACCCGGATCTTCCTGCAGGCGCCGCTCGGCGGACTCCCGCTCCAGGTGCTCGGTGTGGGCGACGCCTTCGTCATCCAGGTCAAGATCGCCTTGGTGATCGGGATCATCCTGGCGATGCCGGTCCTGCTTTACCAGCTGTGGGCGTTCATCGCGCCGGGCCTCACCGCCGCTGAGCGCAAGACGATCCGCCCGTGGATGCCGATGGCGCTCGTCTTCTTCGCCCTCGGTGTGGCGATCGCCTATGTCGTCCTGCCGTTTGCGATCTCGTTCCTGTTCAGCTTCACCGACGTCGACACCCTCCAGGCGCGTCCAGCCGCCGGGCAGTACTTCGACTTCGTGACCACGATGTTCCTGGCCTTCGGCCTGGTCCTGGAGTTCCCGATCGTGCTCGTGGGGCTGTCGCGCGTCGGGATCGTGACCTCGGACCGCCTGCGCGGCTCTCGACGGATCGTCATCCTGGGCATCTCCATCTTCTCGGCCGTGATCACTCCGGGCGGCGACCTGGTCAGCCCCTTCGTCCTGGGCGGCACGATGTACGTCCTGTTCGAGCTGACCACCCTGTTCATCCGGCGCAGCGGCCGGTGACGGACCCGGTCGAGGTCCCGACCTCGTCCGATCCGGTGACAGAGCCGGCCGTCGTGATCCTGAGCGGGCTATCCGGTGGCGGCAAGACCGCGGCATCCAAGCTCTTCGAGGACCTGGGCTACACGGTCGTCGACAACCTGCCCGGCGAACTGCTGCCGGACCTTGCCGAGCTGGTGTCCTCCGACCGTGCGCGGTTCGCGCGGATCGCGATCGTGCTCGACGTTCGCGCGGGGGAGCCCACGCTCGCCCTCGCCGCGATGCGCGGCGCCCTCGAAGGCCGCGGGATCCGGCCGCGGGTGGTCTTCCTCGAAGCGAGTGATGACGTCCTCATCCGGCGTTTCAGCGAGACTCGCCATCGGCATCCGCTTGGCGATGAACGCGGCATCGCCAGCTCCATCGCCAAGGAACGACGGCTGCTGGAGTCGGTCAGGTCCGAGTCCGACGTCGTGCTCGATACGTCCGACCTGTCGCTTCGCCAGCTGCGCGAGCGACTCTTCGCCCAGCTCGCCACCGATGTGCGGTCGGATCAGCTCGCCTTCCAGCTGATCAGCTTCGGCTACAAATTCGGCGTGCCGCTGGAGGCGGATCTCCTGTTCGATGTCCGATTCATGCAGAACCCGTACTACGTCGCGGACCTGCGTCCACTCTCCGGCCTGACTGACGAGGTCCGTTCGTTTGTTCTGGCCCAGCCGGTCGCGACGCGCTTCCTGGAGTTCCTGCGCGACTTCCTGTCGTTCACGATCCCGGCCTATATCGCGGAAGGCAAGACTCGCCTGACGATCGGGGTCGGTTGTACCGGGGGCTACCACCGCTCGATCGTCGTGACCGAGGAGATCGCGACCTGGCTGCGCGCGCAGGATCTCGGCCAGGTGGCGGTCTTCCACCGGGAACTCGACCGGACATGAACCTCCGGCGCTGGCTGACGCCCGGCATCGGGATCAAGCGCTGGCTCGCCGTCGTGTTCGCGGGCCTCCTGTTACTGGCCATCGCGTTCGCCCATTTCCTGCGCCAGATCACGCGCGACCTGGCCCCGGATGGCGTCATCGGCAGCCTGGTCGACCTGCTCACGCTGCAGTTCCTGCCGTACGAGTTGCGTGGCTTGATCGCGGCGACGATCGGGGTGGGTCTCATGGCCCTGGGCTCCTATCGCGCGCTCCATGTGCTGACCGATCCGCTGCGCACCATGGCCGGTCCCGACCAGCCCCTCATCGAGCTCATCTACCAGAAGCGCTTTCTCGCCCGTGGGCCACGGATCGTCGCGATCGGTGGCGGCACGGGGCTGTCGACGCTGCTCCGAGGCCTGAAGGAACACACGAGCAACCTGACCGCGATCGTGACCGTGGCGGACGACGGTGGGTCATCCGGCGTCCTGCGGACGGAGCTCGGGATCCCGCCCGTGGGCGACATCCGCAACTGCATCGCGGCACTGGCCGACGCTGAACCGCTGATGAGCGAGGTGCTCCAGTACCGGTTCCCGGAAGCGGCCGATGGCGAGGCGAATGGGCTGGCCGGGCACGCCGTCGGCAACCTCCTCATCGCCGCCATGACCGCCGTGCAAGGCGGCGATTTCGAGGACGGGGTCCGGCTCATGAATCGGATCCTCGCGGTGCGAGGACAGGTCCTGCCGGTCTCGCCGACGCCACTGACGCTCCATGCTCGCCTCGCCGATGGATCGGTCGTGGACGGCCAGTCCCAGGTCATGCGCACGGCCGGCATCGAGCGCGTCTGGCTGACGCCCGACGGTGTCCGGGCATCGGAGGACGCGCTCGCGGCGATCGCGGAAGCGGACATGGTCGTGCTTGGCCCGGGCAGCCTGTTCACGAGCCTGCTGCCCAGCCTGCTCATCCCGGCGATCCGGGATGCGATCCTCGCGGCGCCGTGCCCACGGGTCTTCGTCTGTAACGTCGCGACCCAGGACGGGGAAACGACCGGCCTCGACCTGGCGGCACACCTCGAGGCGCTCGTGGCGCACACGAGCCCGGACCTCGTCGATGTCGTGCTGGCCAACGATCACCTGACCGAGGGCTTTCGCGGCACCGACGCGCCGAAGGCGGTCAGGCTTCGCTGGCCACCGGCGTTCAGTCCGACGCCGCGGCTCATCCTCGACGATCTGGTGGACCCGGGGAACCCGCATCACCACGACCCGGCGCGCCTCGCCGCGGCCATCATCCGGGCACTTGAGCACGAGACCGGGATCCGGCACAGGACGGCCGTGCGGGCCACCAGTCGCACAGCCTGACGTGAGCCGTTCCGAGCGCGACCTCGTCACCGCCCTCCGTGACGAACTGGCCGCGATCGATCCATCGCGCGCCTGTGACCGCGCCGCCGAGGTCGCCGGCCTGGGCCCAGAGCCGCTCGGTCGCGAGGCCTCCATCGCCCGTCTGGCCATCAGGCTGCGGCGCCTCGGAGAGGGGAATGCGAGCGCGCCGTTCAGCTGGGTGACCGCCGCCGACCACTGCCGTGCCGCCTGGCTGCGGGGCCGCTTTCTCGCCCGTGGCTCACTGAGCCTGGCGGGTGGCCGGAC
>JANONZ010000072.1:0-4033 GCA_031421095.1 Thermomicrobiales bacterium | reverse complement strand
TCCTCGCGGGTCGGGCGTCACGAGCGCGATGGCGACGGCAGCTCCAGCGAGATGGCCGGCCCATGGGCCCAGCTGGGCAAGCTCGGTCAGGTGCGAGCGATCGCGGCAGACGATGAACGTCCAGCGCTGAAGGTTCTTGCTGCTGCCGGCTCGCCGCCCGGCATGCAGGATCCGTTCGAGGTGGTCGGGCTCCAATGGCCGGTCGGCGAACTGGCGAACGGCACGCCTGGCGGCGACCGCCTTCCAGACCGGGGCGGTCCCCGTCACGGCTTTGTGGCCGGAGGCGAAGGGTCGGGACGGCCCGCCGGATCCACCGAAACGCGCTCGTCCGGCTCACGTGGCGGTGGACGTGTCGCGACGGGCTGTGTGGTGTCGGACCGTGTCGCGCCAGGGAGCGCGACCTTGGCCAGGGCCTGAAGGCCGCCGCTCGTCTCTTCGAGAGCGGCGAAGCGGACTTCGCCGTCGGGGAGGCGCGCAGCCGCGACGGCGAACGCTGCATCGCCAGCCTGGTCGGGCTCCAGTGGCCCGCCAAGACTCGAGGCGAGGAAGCGGGCCACGGCACGCCGATAGCCCTCGTTCTCATAGAGCCATGAGTGCTGGCCGCCCGCGACGATCAGGGTCTCGACGGAGGCGGAGGATGGATCGTCGTCGCGCGTCGAATGGGCTGCCGCTGCCAACCGCTTCATGTGGCTGGCTGGTACGACTGTGTCCTGGTCGCCGTGGGCCAGCAGGATCGGTCCCCGATAGCGGGCGATGGCAGCGGTCGCGCTGATGCTCGCGACCACGTGGCCCCGCGGTCGGACATAGACCCTGGTGGTCAGCCAGGCCAGCGGATAGGCGATGAGGTCGGGGATGGGCAGTCGCGCCAGTCGGAAGGTCTGGCGGGTCAGCCGGTATGGGTCCGCCGGACCCGATGTGGCCACGACGGCCCCGACACGCGGATCGGCGGCGGCGGCCAGGATCGCGCCGATAGCACCCATGGAGTGACCGGAGATCGCCCCGGCGGTGACCTCGGGCCGGCCGGCCAGGACCCCGAAGGCGGCCAACGCGTCCGCCCCGAACTCGCCGGCACTGAGCGGCAGCTCCTCGGCCGGGTTGGCACCGTGACCGCGGACGTCGAAGGTCAGGCAGTGGAACCCGGCGGCATGGAGGAAGCTGGCCATCGGCAGGGTCCGGTCCCGCGCCGACTCCCAGCCGTGCACGAGGACGACCCCAGGGCCCGGCTCACCGCCCCGGGCCGGGATGAACCAGGCGGGCAGCTCCAGCCCGGCCGACGCGATGACGAGTGATTCGAACGGCAGGCCGAGATCGGCCGGCATGACCGTCGGCGGGTAGCGCCGCGGATAGCCGGCACGGACCCGGTAGGCGAGCGCGAAACGGTACGCCAATCCGAGCGGCGCGGCAGCAGCAGCGGCCGCGATCCCAGCGCGGCGGAGGGTCCCCATATCGTGACGGACGGTACCACTGACGGCCGCTCGAGTCGTCAGCTCCGACCAGCCGTCGCGAGCGGAAGCCCCGAACAGCCGCCCCGAGCCCAGTCCGCTCGTGCCCTACACTCATGCCGATGGCCAAACGAGACCCCCGTGAGGTGCTCGGCGTCGGAACCGGCGTTTCGCCCGCGCAGATCAAGGCCGCCTGGCGCCGCCTGGCGCGTACCAACCACCCGGACCTGACCGGCGACGATCCGGCCGCGTCGCGGGCGGCCACGCGCCGGATGGCCGAGATCAACGACGCCTACGCCGCGCTGACGCGAGGGACCGAGGATCCTGCCCGACGCGCGGCGTCGGGCACGGACGACACGTCGTTCGAGCCCGGCACCGCACCGCGCCGCGGTGGCCCACCTGCGCCTCGGCCCACCCGCCCGGTCACCGGCCGCGTCGATATGAGCGCGACCTTTCGGCCGCGCAACCAGGCTGTCGGGAACTCCGCGGGTCGGACGCCCCTCTCGGGTCAGCCACGGGCACGGGCCGATGTCGTCGGGCACGAACCTCGGCGGGCATCGACCCCGACCGGGCCGCTGGTCCGCGACCGGCTCCGTCATTTCCGCCGGCCGCCGGCACCTTCGCTCACGGACGCACAGGCGACCGTCATCCCGTTCGGCAAGTTCCACGACCACACGCTCGGCCAGATCGCAGCCTTCGAGCCTTCGTATATCGACTGGGTCGCCGGCATGGTCAATCACGATCCGGACCTGGTCGGAGCGGCACGTGTCATCCAGGCAGACCTTGATCGACTGGGCGTCGCGCGACGGTCCCATCCTGCGAGCGACCGGCGGGGCAGGACCGCCTGACGTCCGGCTCGGTCCACAAACGTGAGATCGCCCTCCGATACCGGAGGGCGATCGTGACGCGGATGAAGGCGAGATAAGCGCTGCCGCCCCGACGGTCCACCAGGCCTGTTGGCCGTTGACCAGTTACTCGGCTCGTGAGCTGGGACCGGGATCGATCGTCCCGAACCTTCCTCGGGTCGAACGTCCGTTCCCAGTTCCGTGACCGACGCCCCAGGGACCTCCTGGTTCGATCGCGGGTCGGCTTGGCAGCAAGGTACGCCCGGTTCCGGCCCGACGGCAATGGCACCGTCGTCCCGCTTGGCGGCGGTCGATGGTCGGGCGCATCCGCGCACCGCCCCCGGACGCAGGTACCAGGTGCCGCTGCGCACCACACCCCGCCGGTCCAGGCCCAGACCGCGATATCGACGCTCCCGGGCTACCCTATGCCATATGCGTCGGACCCTTCGTCGCGGCAGCCTGTCGCTCCTGCTCACCCTCGTCGTCTCGGCCTGCTCGGCCCCGGCCGCCTCGTTCGATCCGACGGGGGCCTGCGTAAGCGACGGTTCCGCGCCGGGCGCCTACCCGGAGCTCGAGGCGCTCGTCCCGACGACCTACCGGAGCGCGCCACCCGAGTTGCTGGATTCCGGCCGAAACTGCACCAAGTCGAATCTCGGAGCGCTGGCCGCCCTGGGCTTCACGGAGGTCCGCTTCGCCGGCGGTACGTGGACGTTCGGCGCGGAGCGCGCTGTCGTCCTGGTCGTCTTCAGCGCCCCGGGACTGACCGCCGACGCCATGGCCGACTTCTACAGCGACAGCGCACGATCGGCCAACCGGACCAAGGTCATCGCCGTGACCAAGCCGACCCTGGCTGGCCGCCCGGGCCGCCGGCTGGACACGAAGACAGGGACGCGCCTGCAGACCGTGGTCGTCTGGCCTGCCGCCACGCCGGATCGAGTCAACGTCGTCATCACCAACGACCTGCCCGACTCCCGCATCGCCGACGCTGTCGATGCCTTCGGAGGGCACTGACGATGCTAGAGTCGCCCGCATGACCGATCGGTCGGCCGGGTGGGCCGCTCGTCGCCGCGCCTGGGAGGCCGGGCGCCTTGGCTCCGCCCTGGAACGCGCGCCTGAGCGTCGACCCCGGTTCTCGACCATCAGCGACATGCCCATCGAGCGCCTGTACGGCCCGTGGTCGCTGCCCGACTCGGATCCACTGCGCGACATCGGACTGCCGGGCGAGCCGCCCTTCACACGCGGCATCCACCCGACCGGCTACCGAAGCCGCCTATGGACGATGCGGATGTTCGCCGGCTTCGGTGCCGCGGAGGACACGAACGCGCGCTTCCGGCAGCTGCTGACGGCCGGACAGACCGGCCTGTCGGTCGCCTACGACATGCCGACGCTCTACGGCTACGACACCGACGACCCAGAGGCCGAGGGTGAGTTCGGGACGTGCGGCGTCGCCGTCTCCAGCCTTGCCGACATGGAAGTCCTGCTGAGCGGGCTCCCGCTTGATCGGGTCAGCACCTCGATGACGATCAACTCGCCGGCCGCACCGATCTGGGCGATGTACATCGTGGCCGCGGAGAAAGCCGGCGTGCCACGCGATCGGCTGGAGGGGACGACCCAGAACGACATCCTCAAGGAGTTCGTCGCCCAGAAGGAGTTCCTCTTTCCGCCGGCGCCGTCGATGCGCCTCGTGACCGACACGATCGAGTTCGGGACACGTGAACTGCCGCGCTGGAACACCGTCTCGATCAG
>JANONZ010000071.1:0-2830 GCA_031421095.1 Thermomicrobiales bacterium | reverse complement strand
CGCCATACAGGCCGGCATGGTCCGTGACGGCCAGCCCGGTCAACCCGAGTTCGACCGCCCGGTCAACCAGGGCGTCCGGCGCGGAGGCACCATCGAGGAACGAGAGATTGGTGTGGCAGTGGAGTTCGGCGTACGGGATCTGAACCACGGGTCGCTCCGGTCGGGGGCCGGCTGACAGGGGCAGGCCAGTATAGAACAAACGTTCGATAGATACCTCGTATCCCACCAACAGTACCGACGGAAACCGGACGAAATCCCCGGTCGGCACTCGAAACATCCGGGAGGCCGTCGGCGTCTCAACGGCATGCACGCAGAGATGCGCCAGATCGCCCTATCCGTGATCCGGATCGGAGCACTGGTCGCCCTCGCGATGCTGTTGATCCTCGGCCTCCTGCCCGCGGTCCTCGCGGTCCAGGCGGCCAGCACGTAGCGGACTACATGACGTCTCGGCGCCTGGGGGCTCGGGACGACTCGGCGGCCCTCGATCGCGATGGTCGGAGCCGACCCGCCGATGAGCTGGTGAGCGGCTCATCCGGCCGCAGGACCCCGTCGCTTGGGGCGGCGGGGTCCTGCCACGTCAAGGGGTCAGCGCAGCCGAGTGGGCCGGAAACCCGTTGTCGGCCGGAGACCCGTTGTCGGCCGGAGACCTCTCGGGCAGGCGGCGGTACGATGCACCGTATGTTCGCCTTCCGACACCTCGCGATCCTTGCCGTAGCGACGCTCGCTCTGGCAGCCTGTGGATCGTCGAGCGGTTCCGCGACGCCGATCGCATCGCCATCGGCCAGCCTCGTCCCGGCGGCCTCGTCGGGACCATCGACAGGCCCGATCGGAACGCCCGCCGCGGGTCAGACCGCCACCGAGTGGGGCCGGATCTGGGACACGCTGCCGTCCGGGTTCCCGACCTATCCGGGTGCGACGCCGGCCGAGGAGGCATCCACCGGACCTGCCTCGGCGACCTTCGTCGTGTCGGGCGGCGTGGCGAAGGACGTCTCGGCGTGGATGAGCGACCAGCTCAAGCGCGATGCGTATGGGGTCGACGCAGCGACGGCGCCGCTCGAGGATGGGAGCTACGTCGTAGAGGCCCAGCGGGAGGCCGGTTGTCGCGTCCAGGTCACGGCCACCCCGACCGGCGGGCTGACGACGATCACCGTGCTGTACGGCGCGGATTGCCCGAACCCATGATCGACGCCCCTCACCGCATGGGAGCCCTGACCGCACGGGAGCCCTGACGACTCGATGGATCCACGGCCTCGCGATCTCATCGGCACCGGCCTGCGGACGGCCATCCTGGCCGGGCTCGTCGCCATCCTGGTCCTCGGGAACATCCCCGCCGGCTGACCCCGTTCCGATGCCCTCGGCGCCACGCGCAGCGCAACGCGCCACCTCGGTGCCACCCGTGGCAGCGCAACGCGAGGGCCATCCCGGGCGTCTATGCTGGTAGCGAACCGGCCGGGAATCCGGTTCGACAAGCTTGGGGGAGGTGCATCGTGCAGTCGGCACATCCAAGGGACGTGGGGGCGCTCGCGCTCGTCGTGGGACTCTTCCTCATCCTGTTCATCGTGAGTGTGATGCTGGGGTCGCCAGCCCGCTGACGAGGCACGGATCGACGCAACCCGGCCGCGCCCGTGCAGGACCACCGTGGCCACCTCGCGGCCAGATATGCGGGCCCGGACTCTTAGGGCCGGTGTCGGCACCATATCTGCGCGAATCGCCTCCGGGGCCGCCACGACCGAGCGTGATCCCCGGTGGCGGACCATCCTCCGACCCGCGAATCCACGAGACGTCGGCCTTACCAGTCCGCGGATGCATAGGCTGCCGGATGGAGCCATGCAGCCCGGTCGCGCAGCGCGGTGGTGCCAGCCGGCCGCGCCAGCCGGCCGCGCCTCCCGGTCGCGCCTGCCGGATGGAGCCATGCGGTCGGTCGTTGCACGGAACGTGACCCGCCTCGTGGTCCCGGCTCCGGTCAGTCGTAGAGACGCTCCAGGTGCCACGATCCGTCCACCCGGTCGAGGTAGACGAGCGCAAGCCAGCGGCCACCGACCACCTTGAAGTAGTCACGAGCGATCGGCTCGCGCCACCAGGCTTCCTCCACTCGCCAGTGGTTGCACACCTCCACGGCCTCGCGTCGCCCGTTCCAGCGGATGGCCACAAGTGCGCCGTCGGCGTCCAGTTCTGCCTCGATCGGTGGGTGCTCGCGCAACAAGCGGGTCACCGCGCCACTCCCCGGGCGCCAGCGTCGATCGGCCGCCAGGTCCAGCGCGTTTCAGGCAATGGGGCTTCCGGATCGACAAGGCTCACCCGCCGGACTCGATCTTCGCCGAACGTCAGCGCCAGCCGGGCGAGTTGCCACTCGAGCCGAGCGCCTCGGGTGGCCTGTGGCGTGAACAGCGACAGTTGCTGACCTGCCGCCGGAGCCGTGCCATCCAGGCTCAGGCCCAGGCGAGCGACCGCGGCCGGCGGCGGGGTCCGCTCCAGGCGGGCGAACAGGAGGCGCTCGATCGCCTCCGCATCGGCGGTCGGTTCGGGAAACCGCTGCTCGATGTCGAGCTCGGCGGGCGTCCCGGCCCGGGCGAAGGCGAGGTCGAGGTCCAGATGCAGCTGCGCCCGCGCAGCCGCCAGGCCTCGTGCCGTCAGCTGCTGGGTCAGGGCGTCGGCCAGCCGATGGAGCACGAACCGGAGGGGCTCCAGGCCCTCCACCGGTGGCTCGATGGGAAGGCTCAAGGCGAGCCGCTCCGACGTCCGACGCGGCCGGAACGGCTCCAGCTCCTCACCCCGTGCCCGCGCATGGATCCGTGCCCCCTCATCGCCGAAACGCGCCACGAGCGCGGAC
>JANONZ010000070.1:0-2113 GCA_031421095.1 Thermomicrobiales bacterium | reverse complement strand
TCCATGACCGGTATCGTGCCACGCATGCTCCTGGTGTACGGGCCTCGATCCACGACCTATGACTTCGGGCCGGACCATCCGCTCACGCCACGCCGGTTCGGGCCGGGGATCGAGTTGTTGCGCGCGGTGGGCGCCGAGCCCGGTCTGGCGCCTGAGCCGGCGCCCGATGACGAGCTGCTGTGGTGCCATACCCGGCGCTACATCCAGACGGTCAAGCGCTTCGCGGCCGACCCGTTCGGTCTGCCGGAGGCCGGCATCGGCGAGGGCGGTGATGACCCGCCGTTCCTCGGCATGCACGAGGCGGCCGCGGCGGTAGCCGGGGGCTCCATCCGCGCGCTGGAGGCGATCCTGCGCGGGGACGTCGAGCACGCCTTCCACCCGGGCGGCGGGCTGCATCACGCGATGCCCGATCGGGCCTCGGGGTTCTGCATCTACGACGACCCGGCCCTTGCCATCGCCCGGGCCCGCCGGGACGGCCTGCGGGTCCTGTATGTCGACCTCGACGTGCACCATGGCGATGGCGTGCAGGCCATCCATCGGTCGGATCCGGGGGTCCTGACGTTGTCCATCCATGAGTCCGGGCGCTACCTCTTTCCGGGCACTGGCGGGGTGGGGGAGCTGGGCGACGGTCTCGCCGCCGGCACGGCCGTCAACGTTCCCCTGGAGCCCGCCACCGGCGAAGGGCCGTGGCTGGAGGCGGTCCGCTCGCTGGTCCCTGAGCTCGCTGCGGCGTTCGGGCCTGACCTCATCGTGTCCCAGCATGGCGCGGACTCACACGCCTGGGACCCGCTTGCGCACCTGCGCGTGACCACCACGGCCATGGGCGAGGCGGCCAGGCTCGTGGACGCCGTGGCGCATCGACATGCGGGCGGTCGGTGGCTGGCCACCGGCGGGGGCGGCTACGACGCGTACCGGGTCGTGCCACGGGCGTGGAGCCTGGTCTGGCTGGCCGGCGCGCACCGCGACGTGCCGGCTGCCACCCCGCGCGGTTGGCGTGAGCGCTGGGCGACCGAGGCGGTTCGCTACGGCCAGGCGCCGATGCCTGAGACGTTCGTCGACCTGCCCAACGCCGGGATCCCGTTCGGTGACGACCAGGCGGCCGCGGAGGTGCGCTCGCTGCGGACGGTCGCCCTGGTCCGTGAGCTGGCCGTGCCTCGAATGTTGCGCGAGGCGCGCGATCGCGGCTGGTGGGACCCGTTGACGGCGCCATCGAGGGGTGCAGCGGCGACCAGTCAGGCGCCTGGCGCGTCCGGCACCGGGGCCGCATCCATCCTCGCGACGGTCGACCCGGAAGCTTGGGCGTGCCTGACGCTGGCCGCCCGCGTCGTCGCGCCCGCCGACCCGGCCGACGGTCATGCGCTCATCGGTGCTGCGATCCGGGACGGTGCGCGCGTGTCGGCCGCGGTCGATGGCACGCTCGTCGTCGGTCTGGCCGTTTCTCGATCGGGCGCGGGCGCGGCGGCGGGGACGGGGGCCGGCGCGGGCAACGGCGCGGGCACCGGCGAGCTCCTGGCGCTGGGTGTCGCGCCTGCCTGGCGTCGACAAGGGCTTGCCGGCGCGCTTCTTGGCGCACATGTCGCGGCGGCCGGCCCCCGCGAGACCGAGCAGGTCGCGACGATCACCGTTCCCGAGCGAGACCCAGTCGAGCCGCTGGACCTTGCGGACCGGATGTCGATCGCGCGACGGCTGCTGGAGCGAGCCGGCTATCGCGTCGGACCGGCGGACGGCGATCTCCGCACGGCCGACCCATCCGCGTTGCGGGCGGTCCGTACCCCGCGCTGACGGACAGACGACCGGGGGCTGGTTGGACTGAAGGAGGTTCGCTCAACTTGGGCCGGCGTATCATCGCGGCTGATGTGTGAGCATTTCATCGCCCGCGCAGCGGAGTCGTTCCGGCTTGACGAGTTGTGGCCGTTTGCCGAGAAGCTGGAGCGATTCGGGATCGCCGGGTTCGGTTGGGGTGCCGCCTGGGTCGGCCCGGACGGACGGCTGCAGTCCTACCGAGACGTGCGGGCCTTCCGTGACGACCCGGGTCGGACGGCGGTCGGGGCGACCGAGACGATGGCGGCGCTCGTCCATCTGCGTCGGCCGTCGCGGCTCTCCACATTGACCC
>JANONZ010000069.1:0-5870 GCA_031421095.1 Thermomicrobiales bacterium | reverse complement strand
TGAAGGGCCACGGACGGCGACCGTCACGCTCACCGAACCGTCTCAACTTCTCGTGGTGGGGCATCGAGACTTCCACACGCTGATGGACGAGATGCCGGCGGTCCGCACGCAGGTCCTGGAGTCCCTCGCCCGGCGGGTGCGAAACCTGGAGCCCGACGCCGCGCACTGATCTCGGGCCGCTCAGGCCAGCGCCGCCACCTCGAACGGTTCGGCAATCCCGCGCAGGCGCGCCGTTGGGTTCGGACGCCGCGGTCGGGGGGCGCCGCGGTCCTCGATCTCGCGCTCGCCGAGCCGGAGATCGCCGAGGCCCGTTAGCAAACTGTTGGCAAGGCCTCTCCCAGGCCCTGTTCGAGGGCAGTCGGAGGGGCCTATTCGTGCGTGGAATGTGGTGGGCGGTACTGGGTTCGAACCAGTGACCTCCTCGGTGTAAGCGAGGCGCTCTGACCAGCTGAGCTAACCGCCCATGGACAGCATAACGACCGCCGCATGTGCGACGGTCGTGACGATCCGCGAGGTTGGTGCCCAGGCCGGGACTTGAACCCGGATGAGTTGCCTCATACGCCCCTCAAACGTACGCGTATACCAATTCCGCCACCTGGGCCCAGGTGTCACCGCATCGGCGGGTCCGTGAACGAGGGGATGGTACCGAGGAAGGGATTTGAACCCATACGCCCTTGCGGACACTAGCTCCTGAAGCTAGCGCGTCTACCAATTCCGCCACCTCGGCGTGGACCGTGCTCGACCGGCCTACCGGTCGGCGGCGAGGCGCCATGTTAGCACATCCCAGAACCGATCAGCCGGGTCGGAGACTTGCCGGACGACCATGCCCTGGAGTGTATCGCGAACCACGATCGACTCGTCCGCGAACGCCAGGGGAAGCAGGTATCGACCCTTGGCGAGCTGCCGCTGGAGGCGGGCATACACGGTCGCACGGGCGTCTGCCGGACCAGGCCCGCGGGCGGCGACAAGGAGCACGTCGAGGGCGGGATCCTGCAGCCCGATGACATTTGACCCACCTCTCAGCGTCTGGCTGGAGGCCAGCAATGGATAGAGGTCCGGATCCAGTCCCACGTTCACATCGGCGACGGCGGCGCTGAATGTCCCAGTCGCCAGCCGGTCCGTCACGAACTCGCCCGGAGGCAGGGGGACGTGGGTGACACCGAGACCCAGTTTCTTCCAGTCCTGGGCGACTGCCGCGGCGGCGGCGAAGGCGGCCGGATTTGAGGCCTCGTCCGGGCTGATGAGTTCGATCGACAGGGGTTTCCTGGCCTTTGGCAGGAACCAGCCGGCGGGACTCACGGTCCAGCCCGCCTTCTTGAGGGCCGTGCGTGCGGCCGCGCGGTCGTAGCGCACCCACGGATCGGCGGCTGGATCGAACAGGGTCGACGAAGGCGGGATCAGCCCGGACGCCGCGCCGGCCGTCATGGCGAACGCCCGGTCGATGAGCGCGGCACGGTCGATGGCGGCGAGCAGCGCCGTCCGCACCGCCGGATCCGCGAACTCCGGGCGCCCCGGCCGAAGATTGAGCAGGACGGCAGTCAGCGTCGAGCCGGGGTAACGCACGAGTCGGCTGCCCTTGGCAGAGGCGAGCTCCGCGGTGAGGGCCGGCGACAGGCCGGATGCCGCGTCGAGGTCGCCGGCTCGATACGCGGCCGCAAGGGCGCTCGGCGTGTCGAAGTAGCGAAACTCCATGGCTGGCAGGTACGGCGTCGGTCGGCTGGGGCGCTCTGTCGGGGCCGCCGTGGCAAACGAGTCCGGCCCGGCCGACGGCAACGTTGACGGGCCGATGTTCGGCATGATCGTCACAGCAGGGACCAGCTCCACTCTGTCGGTGCCGAGGCTGACGAGGGCGAATGGTCCCGCGCCCACGGGCTTTCGACCGAACGGATCCACTCCCAGCGACGCGGCCGGGACATCGGCAAGCAGGTGGGCCGGAGCGATGGGCTGGGTCGCGGCCTGGAGGAAACCGGCCAGGGCAGTCCGGAGTGTGAACACGACCGTCCTCGGACTCGCTGCCCGGACCTCCACCTCGTTCCACGAGCCGGCCGCTGGCCCAATGTAGGCCGGGTCCTGGAGGGTGCGGATCGTGAACACGACATCTTCGGCCGTCACCGGCTCGCCATCGTGCCAGCGTGCGTCGTCGCGCAGCTCGAACGTCCAGGTTGTCCCGCTCGCGTCACTCGACCAGCGCTCGGCGAGGTCCGCCACGATCGTCCCCGATGGCCCATTTCGAACCAGGCCCGCGAATACCAGCGCGACCAGATCACGGTCCGCCTGAGTCCGAGCCGTCAGTGGGCTGACCGAGTCCGGATGGCCCAGGACGCCCTCGCGGTAGGGACGCGCCACCGGGGAGCCAGGCGTGAACCCGGCGCTCTGCCCAGGCGAGACCGCAGGAGCCAGAGCGGGGAGGCCGACGAGGCCCGCGATGAGCGCGAAGAGCACGACCAGAGTCCCCACGACGACCGAGTCCGTGCGGGTCATCGAGCTCCGAGCGGCAGAGTTCGTCGCGGTGGGCCGCCGCGACCCTTCATCACGCCGCGACGGGGGCGAGGATGAACGAAGTCAGCGAGAAGAGGACGAACAGGACCAGCAGCAGGATCGTGAACTGCCACAGCCGGCGCTCCACGCCACGACGACTGCGATAGACGGCGGAGTCGCCACCGAACGTGCCGGACAAGCCGGTACCGCGCGCTTGCAGCAGGATGGCGGCGATGAGCCCGAAGCTCACCAGGATCTGGCCGATCGCCAGCAGGGGGTTCACGAGTCTCTCTCCTCAGGACGTTTCGCCGACGGATGCTATCACAGGAGCAGAGAATGGCCCGTCATCCCAGGCCACGCCGGCAGGCCGGCAAACGTCAGGATGGTGGGTGCGACGTCGGCGAGGACACCATCGGCGAGCTTCGCCCCGCGGGCGGCACGGCCGACCAGGATGAACGGCACAGGGTTCAGGGAGTGCGCCGTCAGCGGGTTGCCAGCCGCATCCCGAAGCTGATCGGCATTGCCGTGGTCGGCGGTGATCGCCAGCAACGCACCGGGCGCCGTTGGATCATCGGCACCGACCGACTCGGTCGCCGCGACCACACGGGCAAGGCAGGCGTCGATCGTGGCGAGACCCTGGAGCGTGGCGGCCCAGACGCCTGTGTGACCGACCATATCGGGGTTGGCGTAGTTCGCGACGATGAAGTCGTGATGGCCGGACCCGATGGCCTCGACGAGGGCGTCGGTCACGCCCACCGCACTCATCGCCGGCGCGAGGTCGTAGGTCGCCACCTTCGGGCTTGGGATGAGCCGTCGCTCTTCGCCAGCGAATGGGGCTTCCACGCCACCGTTGAAGAAATAGGTCACATGGGCGTACTTCTCCGTCTCGGCGACGTGGAACTGGCGCCAGCCGGCCTCCGAAAAGGCCTGGGCCAACGACCGTGCCTCCGCGGGCGGGAAGGCGGCCCGGACCGGCAGGCCCGCCTCGTAGGCCGTCATCGTCACGATGAGGAGGGACCCTGGCGCACGCCGACCCGAGGGTGATGTTCGATCGAACCCTGCGAACGCGCGGCCGTCGACCAGGGAATGCGTCAGCTGGCGCGCGCGATCCGCTCGGAAGTTGGCGTGGATGATCGGATCGTGGTCGTGGATCGGGCCTTCGTGACCGTCGATGATGGTCGGAGCCACGAACTCGTCGGTCTCGCCGCGGGCGTATGCGGCCTCGATCGCCGCGGTCGCGGACGACGCATGGTGGAGCGCCTCACCGTGAACGATCGCATCGTAGCCACGCTCGATCCTGTCCCAACGGTTGTCGCGGTCCATGGCGAAGTAGCGGCCGCCGACGCTGGCGATCGTCGCGCCCGGGTGAGCCATCGCGAGCCGGCGCTCCAGGTCGACGAGGAAGCCCAGCGCAGATGATGGCGGCGTGTCCCGACCGTCCAGGAGGGCGTGGATCGCGACGACCGGCACGCGCTCCCGATGGGCCAGCTCCGCCAGTGCCACCAGGTGGCGGTCGTTGGCGTGGACCCCACCGGGCCCGATGAGGCTGACCACGTGAAGGATCCCGTGGCCCTCACGGGCGCGCTGCATGGCCTCAAGGAAGGCGGGCCGCTCACAGAAGCTCCCGTCCGCTATCGCCGCGTCGATGCGGGGCAGATCCTGCAGGACCGGCCGCCCAGCGCCCAGGTTGAGGTGTCCGACCTCCGAGTTGCCCATCTGGCCGGGCGGCAACCCGACGGCGTCCTCGGACGCCCTGAGCGTCGCGTGCGGCCAATCCCGAAGCAGCCCTCGCCAGATCGGCATCGGCGCCGCGGCGATGGCGTCGGCCGCGACATCCTGGCCGATGCCGAAGCCGTCGAGGACGATCAGGACGATGGGTCGTGGCCGCGCCGGAGGCGACCCCGTCACGTGGTGGCGCCGCGGGCCTGGGCGGTCAGGCCGGCGCGGGCGACGATGCCGGCCATCTCATCAGGTTTGAGTGACGCGCCCCCGACAAGGGCGCCATCGATGGACGGTTCGACCAGGAACTCGGCGACATTGGCTGAGGTGACGCTGCCGCCGTACAGAACGGGGACGGTCTCGGCGGCCGAACCCCAGCCGAGCCCTGCGAGCGCGGTGCGGATCACGGCGGCCATCGCGGCCGCGTCCTGCCCGCTGGCATGGCGACCGGTGCCGATCGCCCAGACCGGTTCGTAGGCGATGACCAGACCCGCAGCGCGCAGGTCCGCCGGCCTGTGTCCGGCCAGCGCGCCGCTCAGCTGCTGCTGGACGACGGCATCCTGGTCGCCGGATTCCCGATGGGCCAGATGCTCGCCGACACACAGGATCGGGCGCAGCCCGGTCTCGACCGCTCGGCCGATCTTGCGACCGATGAGCTCATCCGTCTCGGCGGCATCGCGCCGCCGTTCCGAGTGGCCGACGATGACCCAGGTCGCGAGCCCGGCCAGCATCGGGGCCGAGATCTCCCCGGTGAATGCGCCCTGCAGCTCGTGATGGATGTTCTGGGCGCCGATCTGGACCGATGGATCCGCCTCAGCGAGGGCGTCGCGGACCGCACACAACGCCACGAATGGCGGGCAGATGACACGGATGACGCCAGGTGTGCGCGTCCGCGAGGCGATCGTCCGCGCGAGTTCGCCGGCGTCCGCCGGGGTCGTGTGCATCTTCCAGTTCGCGGCCACGATGACGTCGCGCATAGCCTGAACTATGCCAGAGACGGCGACTCTGAGCGGACCACCCGCCGACGGGTCGACAGGTTTCGTCGATCGGTGCCCTCGTCGTCGTGGAGCGCAAGCCGCTCCAGGCGTTCCAGGGCCCGCTGCACCGTCGAACGGTGGATCGCGAGACGTTCGGCCAGATCCGCCAGGCTCACCTCGGGGGTATCACGACGAGCCTCCGCCACACGGCGCACGACGGCGGGCTGCACAGCCAGGCGGCCGTCGGCTTCGAGGGCGGCGATCGCGTCCAGGTGCCGGCCGGCCGCGCTGACCGCCCGCTGCAGGTTGGCCGACTCGGCATTGAGCACGCGATTCAACTCGCCGCGCAGGGCCCGCGACACCTGACGGGCCTCGACCTCGAGGAGCGCGGCGGACGCCCCGATCCGACGCAGGAACGTGCCAACCGCCTCGCCGCTCTTGGACGTCACCACGCCCCGGCGCCGGCGCAGCCGGCACGACACGGGCAGCCCGATGTCCGCGAGGTGCGCGACGAGTTCGGGCGCGTCGCCAGGGTCGACCACGAACTCCAGGTGTGTCCGGCCACCCGCCAGGCTCAGTGAGCCACGGGCGAGAAAGCGGCCCCGCAGCCAGGCGGCACGGCAGTGGTCGGCGGCGGTCACCCAGCTGAACGGCGCGCTCGCATTCCCCTCTCCGAGGCGCCGCAGCCTGATGGCC
>JANONZ010000068.1:0-3875 GCA_031421095.1 Thermomicrobiales bacterium | reverse complement strand
GTCACGGAACTCGTGTCCGATGCCGGTTTCGGCTTGAAGGCGCGAGACCCCGAGGGTGTCTCGATCGAGATCAAGGCGGCGCTCGTGCCGGACGGCGACACGACACGATTGCGCTGGTCGCTGCGCATCGGCCTCCCGCTGAGGTTCCGGATGTTCGAATCGATGGTCACGCCCCAGGCGCGCCGCGCGGCCGCGCTGGACCTCGAGGCGTTCAAGCGGCACCTGGAGTCCGTCGACCTCGACTGAACGCGTGCCCGCCACGCGCTTCGATCGGGTCCGGTGGGCCCTGACAGCCGGGTCCGGTCGGTCTGGCGCCCGAAGTCCGGCCCAGCCACGCACCTGGGGCGCCCACGGCCCGCCGTCTCGCCAGCGCCCGCCCGGCTATCCTCGGGCCGACATGACGACGCAAACCGCCAGTCTCTACGATCGCGTCGGTGGGACGCCCTTTTTCGAGCGCCTCGTCGCGCGGTTCTACGCGGGCGTCGCGACAGATCTACCGCTTCGGGCCCTCTATCCGGAGGCGGACCTGCAGCCGGCGCAGCGGCGACTGACGCTGTTCCTCATCCAGTACTGGGGCGGTCCCCGCACGTACGACGAGGAGCGCGGCCATCCTCGCCTGCGGATGCGTCACGCGCCGTTCGCCATCGGCCCGGCCGAACGCGACCTCTGGCTGGTCCACATGCGGCAGGCACTGGCGGAGTCGGGTGCCGCGCCGGACGTCGCCGCGGAACTCGAGCGCTACATCGCGATGGCTGCGGAGGCGATGCGGAACCGAGGGTGAGGCCGCGCCCGGTACACTGGCCCGCGCGGGTGGCACGGCCGATCGGCGGGTGGCACGGCGAGCGGAGGGCGGCATCGACGATGGCGGAGCGCGGCAAGACGGTCCACGGTGAGGCGGCCAACGCGGGCCACCGCGTCCTGGCGCCCGACGACGCGGAGGTGGAGGCGTATCTCGAAGCAGCGTTGAAGGCACCGCCTCCGGAGCGCTCCCCGGACGATCGCCCGAGTGGCGCGGTGGAGACCGCCCCCGGCACGGTCGTCGTATTGGACTTCGGCAGCCAATTCGCGCAGCTCATCGCCCGACGCGTTCGCGAGCTCGATGTCTATTCGGAGCTGCTGCCGCACGACACCCCCTATGAGGAACTGGTGCGCCGCGGCGCCCGGGCGATCATCCTGTCCGGCGGCTGGAACTCGGTCTATGACGAGGCCGCCCCGCGTCCCGATCCGGCTATCTGGGCCGGGCGGATCCCCGTCCTGGGCATCTGTTACGGCGCGCAGTTGATGGACCGCGAACTCGGTGGCGACGTCCTGCCCGCCGCGCGTCGCGAGTACGGTCCGGCCAACGTCAGGATCACGGCAGACGACGGCCTGTTCGAGGGGATCGAGCGTGAGCAGCCGGTCTGGATGAGCCACGGCGACTCCATCACTCGGCTACCCGAAGGCTTCCATGCGACCGCACAGACGGACTCGACGCCATATGCGGGCCTCGCCGCGCCGGACCGGAACCTGTACGGCATCCAGTTCCACCCGGAAGTCGTCCACACGCCGCGAGGTCGCGACATCCTGCGTAACTTCGTGGTCGGCATCGCCGGCGTGGAGCCGACCTGGACGCCGGCCAACTTCATCGACACGACGGTCGCCGGCATCCGCGAGCGGGTCGATGCGCACGCCCGGGAGACCGGTTCGGACGGCCTCGTCATCTGTGCGCTGTCGGGCGGGGTGGACTCGGCCGTCGCCGCGGCCCTCGTCCACCGCGCCGTCGGCGACCGGCTGACCTGCATCTATGTCGACCACGGGCTCATGCGCAAGAAGGAGTCGGAGCTCCTGCGCGTGACCTTCGAACGCGACCTCGGGATGAACCTCGTCATGGTCGATGCGCGCCAACGCTTCCTGGCCCGTCTGGCAGGAGTGGAGGACCCGGAGCAGAAGCGGCGGATCATCGGCGACGAGTTCATCCGCGTCTTCGAGGAAGAGGCGGCGAAGCTTGGCCAGATCGACTTCCTGACGCAGGGGACCCTGTACCCGGACGTCATCGAGTCGGCCACCTCAGAGACGAAGACGGCCCAGAAGATCAAGACCCACCACAACGTCGGCGGACTGCCGGCCGACCTGCGCTTCCAGCTGATCGAGCCGCTGCGCTACCTGTTCAAGGACGAGGTCCGCAAGGTCGGCGTGGAGCTGGGCCTGCCGGAGGCGATGGTCATGCGCCAGCCGTTCCCCGGCCCCGGCCTGGCCATCCGGATCATCGGCGAGGTGACTGCCGAGCGGCTCGACACGCTGCGCGAGGCCGACTGGATCGTCATCGACGAGATCAAGGCCGCCAACCTCTACCGGTCGCTGTGGCAATCGTTCGCCATCCTCACCCCGGTCCGCTCCGTCGGAGTGATGGGCGACGGGCGCACGTACGCCAACGTTGTGGCCATCCGGGCCGTCACCAGCGAAGACGGCATGACCGCCGACTGGGCCAAGCTCCCCTATGACGTGCTTGGCAAGATCTCGTCGCGGATCGTCAACGAAGTCCCAGGTGTCAACCGGGTCGTCTACGACATCAGCTCCAAGCCGCCCGCGACCATCGAGTGGGAGTAGGGCCGTCCTGAGGGACCCATGACTGATGGGTCATCGCGGGGAGCCACCGTCGCGCTAGCATGCGCATCATGGTCGATGCATCGCCTCCAGCAGATCGCCCCGCGTCGTCCGTCTGTCCATGGTGTTCGACACCCTTGGGCCCCGATGCCGTCACGTGCCCGTCGTGCGGCGTCGCGCTGACCGGCGATGAGGAGCCGCACGTCCCGGGCGTGACCGCCGTCGACCAGCGGTTGGTTGCGAGGACCAGACGACCGCCGACCAAGTCGCCCAGTCGCCTCATGGCCTGGATCGCCGGCGACTCCCCGGACGATATCCCCTCGGAAGCCGAGACCAAGGCGTTCGCGCCCCCGGAGCTGGACGTGCGGCGCGAGATCCTGCGACTCGAGCTGGAGGCGGAGGTCGCGAAACTGCAGGCCGAGACAGACGCGATCCTGTCCGAGGCGGTCGCCGAGGGACGGGCCGTCGAGATCCCGCAGGGACGGGCCGTCGAGATACCCGAGGACGCCCCGCCCGCCTGAGACGGCTCGCCGCCACATCCGGCTCGCCCGGCTATCCTGCGGCGGTGCCCGACCGACTTCCTCCGCCTGGACCCTCGTTCCTGCGCGAGCAGCCCGTCCGTATCGGCGAGCGGACCTACCAGGCCGGGATGGCGAGGCCGTCCGACGCACCCGATGGCTGGTGGCTGACCATCCTGTGGGTGGCCGACGGCGACGGCGTGGTCAGCTTCCGTGATGTGGCGCCGGACGCCGGCCCGCCGCCCGATCCGCCCCTGGGCCGGTTGGGTCCGGCGATCAGCGGGGCACTGTCGGGGATGATCCTTGAGGACGCCGGTCGGCTCCAGTTGCGCCTCGGTCACGTCGTCCCGCCGGATGACCCGACGCGTCCGTGGCGGACGCCCCTCGCGATCCGGGCCGGCTTCCGGTTCGAGCCAGCCCGGGCCGCGGCCATGCGCCCGAACGAGTTGTCCGGGACGGTCCTGACGGCGTTCCGTCGGTCCATCGAGGGTCTCCATCGACCATGACCCAGCCGGTCGGTTAGACTGGCCCGGATGCGCGAACTGTTCGACGACTTCATGGACGAGATGCGCCGCCGCGAGGCCGCCGCCCGTGGCGAGGATCCGGGCCCGGTGAAGTCGCGGCGTGGCGACTCCGGACCAGACGAGGATCCGGACGACGACGACCAGGAACAGGACGCCGCCGCCGCCACCGATGCTGGCGAGACGACCGCTCCTGACACGAATGACGGCGAGGACGTCAACTCCGGCGAGCACGACCGCGATGCAACCCGCC
>JANONZ010000067.1:0-5448 GCA_031421095.1 Thermomicrobiales bacterium | reverse complement strand
CGACCGGCCCCGGCAGGATCGCCGCGTCGATCGGCCCGGCGGCCGACACCACCTCGTCGCGTTCGATGACGATCGGACCCAGCCCGGTCGCCTCGAGCGCTTCGAGAAAGGCGTCCGCATCGCCAACGAGCACGATCGCCGCGTCCTCCACGTGCAGGTGTTCTCGCGCGGCGGCCGCGACCGCGCCCACGTCCACGGCCTCGATGTGCGCGCGATAGTCGATGAGGTCGTCGACCCCGAGTCCGTGGACCGCGAGGCCTCCAAGCGCCCCGACGACGGCCCCGGCCGTCTCGAACCGCAACGGGAAGACGCCGATCAGGAAGTCGCGAGCCGCCGCGAGTTCGGTCTCATCCACGGGCGTCTCGCGCATCCGGGTCAGCTCGGCCAGTGTCTCGAGGATGGCCGGCACGGTGACCTCCGTGTTCACGGCGGCTCGGGCCGAGAACGGTCCCGCGCCACGGCGCATGTCGAAGCCGGCACCGGCGCCGTAGGTGTAGCCCTTCTCTTCGCGCAGCTTCATGTTGAGCCGCGAGTTGAACAGGCCGCCCAGGATCGCACTCATCACCGACACGGCGTGGAAGTCCGGGATGCGCCGGGAGAGCCCGCGATGCCCGATCCGGATCTCGGTCTGCACGGACCCTGGTCGATGGATGACCCGGATGACACGCCCGACCGGGCTGCCCTCGTCGGCGATCGATGGCGATGGCGCGTCCGGCACCGCGGTCGGGCCTCCGGTCCACGCTCCGAAGAGGCGCTCCGCCATCGCGAAGACATCCTGCCCGCCGAGATCGCCACCGACCACGAGCGTGGCCCGAGACGGGTGCAGCGTGCGCTCGTAGGTCGCCCGAAGGTCCTCTGAGGTCAGCCGCTCCACGGTCTTGCGCGTGCCGCCGGAGGGACGGTGATATGGCGAGCTGGGCGCATAGATCGTCCCGACGAAGGCTTCCTCAACACGTCGACGCGGATCCGCCTGGGCCTGCAGGATGTCATTGAGCCGTTCGTCACGAAGGCGCTCGACCTCGGATGCGGGGAAGGTCGGCCGCAGCAGGACCTCGGCGACGAGCTCCATCGCCGCGGCCAGCCGATCGGCCGGAACATCGACGCCGACGCTGGATGCGTCCCAACCGGCCTCGGCATGGAGTGTGGCCCCGAGACGTTCGGACGCCTCCACGAGGGCGATCGCATCGTAGGCCTCGGTGCCCTCAGACAGGGCGCGGGCGGCCATGACCGTGGCTCCCGCGAGGTCCGTCGGTTCCTCCGCCACGCCGCCACGGAGGATCATGGCGGCCGACACCAGGGGCCGGCCGGGCAGGTTCACCACGAGTACGGACAGCCCGTTCGCCAGTGTCCGACTCGTGACGGCCGGGAAGTCGTAGGTCCGAGGCGCGCCAGGCTGCGGGCGTTCGGCGACCACCGGGCCATCGCGCAGTGGATCGATCGTCGCGCTCATGCCGCCTCCTCCACGTCGCCGCTCTGCTCCTCGGCATCGTCAGCCAGGACGGCCGCCTCGTCGGTGGGCGTGCCCTCCGGCAGGTACGTGAGGACCAGCCGGTTGTCCGGCCTGAAGACGGCGGCCGCAACGTCCCGGATGGCCTCCGCCGTCACCGACAGGGAGCGTGGCAGCATCCGATCGATGAGCCCAGGGTCGTCGAACAACGTGGCGTACATGGATAGGCGATCCGCCCGCTCCTCGACGCGCTGGAGCGAACCGAGTTCGTCGGCCTCCGTCAGGGCCTTGGCGCGGGCGAGTTCATCATCGCTGACGAGCTCCGTCGCGAGCCGCTTCAGCTCCTCGTGGAGCGTGGCTTCGACGCGGTCGACCGAGACACCCGGCCGGACGGTCGCCCAGCCGGCCGCGATCGACGCACCGCCGATGAACGGCAAGGTGAACATCGTCACGTCCTGGGCGATCCGGTCCTCGCGGACGAGGCGCCGGTTGAGACGGCTGCCCTTGCCGCCCGCCAGGATCTGCCCGGCCATGTCGAGCGCGTCCAGCCGCGGATCGCCGAAGACCGGCGCGCGAAAGCCGACGTGGATGCGCGGCAGCGGGACCCGGTCGTACACGGTCTCACGGATCTCGCGACCAAGGATCTGAGGCAGCGAGAGGTCGCCCAGCGGCGGGATGTCGAGATTCGGCTGGATGGCCCCGAAATAGCGCTCCGCGGCGGCCCGGACAGCATCGGTCTCCACGTCGCCGACGACCGAGAGGACCGCGTTGTTCGGGGCGTAGTACGTCCGGAAGAATTCGCTCACATCCTCCAGCGAGGCCGCATCCAGGTCAGCCATGGACCCGATCGTCGGGTGGTGGTACGGATGCTCTGCCGGGAACAGATGGCCCTGGAGCTTCTCCTGCCACGACCCGTACGGGCGGTTGTCATAGGACCAGCGCTTCTCGTTCTTGACGACCTCGCGCTGGTTGTCCAGGTTCTCCTGGCTGAGCGCATCCAGGAGGGTCGCCATCCGGTCCGCCTCCAACCAGAGCGCGAGCTCCAGCTGGTGGGCCGGCAGGGTCTCGTAGTAATTCGTGCGGTCGAGCCACGTGGACCCATTCATGGTCCCGCCGGCGGCCTGCACGAGCGCGATGTGCTCGGCCTTGGCTACGTGGCGCGAGCCCTGGAACATGACGTGCTCAAAGAGGTGGGCGAACCCGGTCTTGCCAGCGACCTCGTGCTTGGAGCCGACGTCGTACCAGAGGTTGACTGCGACGACTGGGGCGAGGTGATCCTCGGCCACGATGACGCGGAGACCGTTGGCAAGGCGTTGGTCGCTGAACGCGACCTTCGGGACGGACGTGGGCACGCAAGACCTCAGGGTTGGGGCGGGGCTTCGGACGCCGCGCGACGCGACAGATCGGTTGGCACGATCGTAGCGCGTCGGAGCAAGAGCGAGAGCGAGCGCGCCGCAGAACATGGTCGGGACGAATGGCACGGGTCGAATGGGCCGAGCGGCTCCACGACCTGGTTCGTGGAGGTTTGTAGACTCGGGGACATGATGCTGCATGTCCCTCGACATCGCGGTTCGATCGTCCTGGGCGCCGCTTTGGCAGCGGTCTTCCTGCTCCCGGCCATGGCGGTCGCCCACGCCGATCTCCAGACGTCCGATCCTGCTCAAGGGTCCGTCGTCTCCTCGCCGTTCGCGGGCCCGATCGTCCTGACGTTCTCTGAGCCCCTGGCCGAGGGCAGCAAGGCGGATCTCATCGGGTCGGACGGGGCGACCGTCGCGGGCGCTATGGTCGACGTCACCGCGATGACCATGACCATCGCCTTGACCGCGCCGCTCGAACCCGGAGCCTACGAGGTCCGCTGGGTGAGCATCGCCGATGATGGCGACGTCCTGCGCCAGCCCATCGTCAAGTTCACGGTCGCGCCGCCGCCCTCTCCGTCTACGCCGGCAGTGACGGCCACGCCCAGCGCCGCCGTCACTGCCGCGCCCAGCGCGACGCCGGTCCCGGCCACGCCGACACCGTCGCTCGCCCCAACCCCCGTGCCGTCGGGGAACGGCGACACCACTGGGAGCGGCGGGGACGTCGTCGTGCCGATCGTCGTCGCCCTCATCGTCCTCGGCGCCGCCGCCGCGTACCTCCTCAGCCGACGCAACCGGCCGGCCGACCCCACGTGATCCGCGACTGGCGGGCGCGGCTCGCGGCCGGGCTCGCGACCGCCCTGGCCCTCGCGTTCGCCCTGCCGGCTGCCGCGGCAGCCCACTCGGTCAATGCCACGTACGCCAGCCGGCTGCCGCTGGCGGTCTACCTCGCGGGGGCGGCCGCGGCCGTGGCCCTGTCATTCATCTTTGTCATCGTCCGTGACGTCCGGGCGGCACCACCGGACCTGAATGGCCCGAGCACGATCCCACCCGCGCCCATCCGACACGGGCTGAGGGCCATCGGACTGATCGGCTGGCTCTGGATCGTCGCCCAGGGGATCGTCGGCGGCTCCAGCGACGGGGACGTCGCGACACTCTTCCTGTGGGTCTACGGCTGGGTTGGTGTCGCGATCATCTCCGCGGTCATCGGGCCGGTCTGGCACTTCCTCGACCCGTTCTCGACACTCCATGACCTGGCCGCGGCCGTGCTCCGCCGGCTGAAGGTCCAGGGCTGGCCCATCGCACCACTGCCGGCGCAGGTCGGGCGGTGGCCGGCGGTCCTGGGCTTCGCCTTCTTCATCTGGCTGGAGCTCGTCCTCTTCGCCGGGTCGGCCCTCCTGTTCGTCGTCCTGATCGGCTATACAGCACTGACCCTGGCGATGATGGCCCAGTTCGGGCGGGACGAATGGCGCTCCCAGGGCGAGACGTTCACCGTCTGGTTCCGCCTCCTGGGGCGGCTGGCACCGTACGCGCTCGCGGATGAAGATGGTCGGGTCCGTCGGCGCTCACTTGGGAGCGGCCTACTGGAACCCGGTCTGGCCGCGCCCGAGATGACGCTCGTGGCCCTTGGCGTGTCGTCGATCATCTTCGACGGCCTGTCCCAGACGCAGATGTTCTTCGACCTGTTCGGGGCGCCGGGCGTGCCCGGGAGGACGCTCCTGTTGTTCGCATTCCTGGGTCTGATCGTCGGCATCGCATTGGCTGTCTCGAGGACGGTCGGGATCCACGCGACGACTGCGGGCCTGCTGCCGATCGCGGTCGGTTACCTGGTCGCCCACTACCTGACCTACCTCCTCATCGACGGCCAGCGCCTCCTGATCGCCGTCTCGGACCCATTCCAGCGCGGCTGGGACCTGTTCGGCACGGCCTTCCATGAACCGAGTGGTGATTGGCTGCCGCCGGGGCTGATCTGGACCATCCAGCTGGCCGCCGTGGTCGGCGGGCACATGGTCGGTGCGTGGGGCGGCCATGTCGTCGCCGCCTCTGCGGCGCCGCCGGGGTTGTCGACCGCGGCCCTCCGCCGGCGGCAACTCCCGTTCGCTGTGGTCATGGTCGGCCTGACGACGCTGACCCTGTGGTCGCTGGGCCAGGCGATCGTGGTGGCGCCGGTCAACCCACCCTGAGAGTGGCGCCAGGTTCCGCTCGCTCCTTGCATTTGACGCAACAAGTCGACGAACCCTTGCATCGGACGCAAGCACTGTCGCTGGCTGGTCACCTGGGGTCGCGTCCTTGCATCGCATGCAAGCGCGCAGCACCTTCTGGCGTCTGCGGGACCTCCTCTGTCGGAACCTTGCGCTCGGTGCAAGCCTGCTGCACGAATCAGGCGCCTACGCCGACCTCGGCGATGGGACTTGCCTATTCTGCAAGCCCATCGGGCGCCGGACGCTGGGCGGCCGTCGGGCGCGGCAGGCCGTCAAGCCCCTGGCGCTGCGGGCCCTCAGGAGCGTCCGGCCTCGTCTCAGCCAG
Organism: Thermomicrobiales bacterium; assembly: GCA_031421095.1. Taxonomy (GTDB): domain Bacteria; phylum Chloroflexota; class Limnocylindria; order Limnocylindrales; family CSP1-4; genus SPCO01. The sequence continues at coordinate 120 of JANONZ010000067.1, read as the reverse complement.
CGCCATTGTTCGAACGCCAGGAGGCCGACTCGGCCGCCGCCCGTCCGCGGCCGGCACCCACTCATCGAGCGAACGGACCACGGAGAGCTGCGCGGCGATGGATGGTTCGAGCGCCTCGGC
>JANONZ010000066.1:0-2788 GCA_031421095.1 Thermomicrobiales bacterium | reverse complement strand
CGCCCGGCCCGCCCGCCGCGCCCGCCCGCCGCGCATCCGGATGATCCGGTCGCACGCGGCGCCCACCTCCGCGTCGTGCGTGACGAGGATGAAGGTCTGGCCCCGCTCGCGGTTGAACTGGCGCATGAGCGCGAGCACCTCCTCGGCACGGGCCGAGTCCAGGTTGCCGGTACGCTCGTCGGCCATGATCAGGCGGGGCTGGTTGACCAGCGCTTAGGCGATCGCGGCGCACTGCTGCTCCCCACCGGACAGCTCCGAGGGTCGATGCCCAACCCGATCGCCCAGCCCAACGAGGTCCAGGGCCGGGGTCGCGATCCTGCTGAGCGCCATTCGCTGGGTTTGGGACGTTGGGCTGCCCAGGTCGCAGGGCGACACCGCGACGCACAAGCGATCCCGACGAGGGCACCGACTGGAAGGCGAACATCGCGACAACGCATTACGATACATTCCTGTAACGTATGGAGCTGAGCCATGGCCTCACCGACGCCGACGCGACCATTCACAGACACCCCGCAGTTCAAGGTGATGCGCGCCGTGGTCGGCGCCGCCAATCCGCTTGTCCGACGCCTTCTCGGGAGTCGATTCGCGGGCCCGCTGGCGAAGAATCTGATGCTGCTTCGGTTCCAGGGCCGCAAGAGCGGAAGGTGGCACATCACGCCGGTCGGATACGCCCGCGAGGGGGACCAGGTCGTCATCGTCACCTCACCGACGTATCGATGGTGGAGAAACGTCGTCGAGCCGGCCCCGATCCAGCTCCGGCTCGGAGGCGAGTGGTTCGAGGCGAGTGCGCGGGTCCTCCCGTCCGACGATCCGGGGTATCCCGCCGCGGTCGCCCTGCAGGTCCGCAAGCGTGGGCCGAACATGCTCCGCGGCTTCGGGATCCCCGTGACTGACGATGGGCAGGTTCCGAGCGCTGCACGTGTCGGCGCCGGAACGTACGCCCACATCGTGCTGGTAGAGCTCGGCAGCCGGATCGCCCGGCCGGCTTGAGTCGTCCCCGGAGCGCACTGGCCGATCACGCGATCCTCGATGCGACGCTGCGACTCCTCGAAAGAAACGGGTACCAGGCCCTGACGATCGGGGCGATCGCCGAGGAGGCAGGCGTCGGCCGCCCGACGGTGTATCGGCGCTACGGCTCGAAAGCCGAGCTGGTCGCAGCCGCCCTCGTCCGCCTTACTGCAGGCGAGGCGACTGTGCTGCCAGTCTCGACACGGGATGCGCTGCTCGTGCTCCTGCGGAAGACCGCCGGTGCCCTCGCCAACCGCGGCGGGATGACGATCATCGGCAGCCTGATCGCGCAGGAGGCACGCGACCCCGGGCTCGTCCGGACGTTTCGGGAGCAGGTGTTCCTGCCCCGCCACGCCATGGTTCGCGACGTTCTCGAGCGCGGTGTCGGGGCCGGCGACGTCGCGGGCGACGCCGATCTGCCGGCAGTGATCGACACCTTGTTCGGGGCCCTGCTGGCGCGGGCCGTTCTGGGCGAGCCAGCGACAGAGGTTTGGTTGGCATCGATCGTGGAGACCGTATGGACCGGCATCGCCCGCACGAAAGGGACAACCGCATGACCGACGGGCACGTTTCGGCGGACGCCCGCAAAGACGCCGGAGTCGCGCGCACATCGTGCTGATCGAGCTCGGTAAGAGCATCGCAGGCCGATCCTTGTCACGGGAGCGCCTGGCAACGTAGGGACCCCACTCGTCCACGAATTGCTTCGCCTTGGCGCGGCAGTCCGCGTCGCAGCCCGGAACGTCGATGCGGCGCGTGCAGCGTTCGGCGAGAGCGCTGAGGTGGTGCCATTCGACTACACCGACCCGGCGACGTTTGACGCCTTCGCGGGGATCGATCGCATGTTCCTACTGCGGCCGCCGACCATCGCGGACGTCGACCGCGTGATCGCTCCGGCTCTCGACGCTGCGCGTGAGCGGCGGGTGCGTGCGGCCGTGTTTCTCTCGATCCAAGGCGCGGTCCGCAATCGACTGGTACCGCACCGCGCCATCGAGGAGCACCTGAGGGCAACCTCCTGGAGCTGGACGTTCATCCGGGCTGCCTACTTCATGCAGAACCTAGCCACGACGCACGCTCCCGGAATTCGTGACCTCGACGCGATCATGATCCCCGCCGGCCGGGGCCGAGCCTCGGGCACATCTTCAGCGATGGGCCGGGCCAGGAGATCTGACGCGCCAGCCGTGCCCGCTGTGTTGTCCGCCAGATGTCGCCCCAGAGAACGTTAGGCAGGCAACGAACCCTCCACGAGCCGCCAGGGTCCGGAATCACGGCACTCCCACGCACGATCATGCGCGAGAGTGGTCCGTGTGGGGGCTGACAGCGCGCCTAGTGTTGCTGGCTGGCGTCATCTGGCGGAGTGGGGCGGGGCGTCCGGCGCCGCGGGTCTGGCCCGCGCCGCGCCTGGGTCCGGCCAGGGTCCGGCCCGCGGCCAAGTCCGCCAGATGACGTCCCATAGAGCATCAGGTTAGTCGTCGGCGCGGCCTTGATCATCTGGGTCGCAGTCGAAGTGGCGAACATCGCGACAACGCATTACGATACATTCCTGTAACGTATGGAGCTGAGCCGTGGCCTCACCGACGCCGACGCGACCATTCACAGACACGCCGCAGTTCAAGGTGATGCGCGCCGTGGTCGGCGCCGCTAATCCGCTTGTCCGACGCCTCCTCGGGAGTCGATTCGCGGGCCCGCTGGCGAAGAATCTGATGCTGCTTCGGTTCCAGGGCCGCAAGAGCGGAAGGTGGCACATCACGCCGGTCGGATACGCCCGCGAGGGGGACCAGGT
>JANONZ010000065.1:0-11828 GCA_031421095.1 Thermomicrobiales bacterium | reverse complement strand
CCGGTGAACGCGTCGACGGTCGCCGTTTCGAGGTCTGCGGGGGGCGTGAACTGAGCGATCGGGTCGCCGCGACTGACCTCGCGCAGGATGGCCGACCAGAGCGGCGCGGACGTGTCGAGCGAAAGCTTGCCGTCGTTGGGGCTGTTGTCGCTGTTGCCCATCCACACGCCGACCGCCAGCGCCGGCGTCTGGGGGTCCTCGGGTGGCGCCAGATAGCCGTAGGCGGCGACGTCGCGGTTGTCGCTGGTGGTACCGGTCTTGTAGGCGGCCGGGCGGCGGGTCTTCCCGTCGTAGATCGCCCACTTGCCCCAGAACGGGTTGATCTTGACGTCGGTGTTGCCGGCCAGGATATCCGTGATGATGTAGGCGGCCCCCGAGCTGGTGACCTTCGTCCCTCTTGCGGGCTTCACCGGATACACGACGTTGCCTTTGGCATCAACGATCTGATCGATGTACTCGCGAGGCATGAGTACGCCGCCGTTGGCGATCGTGCCATACGCGCCCAATAGATCGATCGGGTGAAGCTCAAGCGTGCCGATCCCCATCGACAGCACCGGTATCGCTGTCTTCTGGTAAATCAGGCCGAAGTCCTTGGTCCGATCGAAGACATGATCGAGCCCGCTCATCATCGTCGCCTTGATGGCCGGGATGTTGAGTGAGAACTGGAGGGCCGATCGGACCCGGACGGGGCCACGCTCCAGTTTGTCGGCCTGGGTGGGGATGAACTTGTTGCCGAAGTTGGTGACCACATCCATCAACATCGTCGAGGCGGTCAGGGTCTTGTCGTCGATGCCGATGAGGTAATCGATCGGCTTGATGGCCGATCCGGGCTGGCGCCAGCCGTCGGACAGGACGTCGAACTGTGGCTGGAACGTCTTGTTGCCCTTCGACGTGTAGCTCGCCGATCCGGCATAGGCGAGGACTCTGCCGGTCCGGTAGTCGATGACCGCGGCCGCCGCGTTGTTGATGTTACGACCGCGCAGGCCCAGGATCCACGAGCGGTCCGCGGCCGGGATCTTGCGAGCGGTCAGCAACGAAGAGGCGTTCCTGGAGTTCGGGGCGCGGGCAGCGACGTAGACCCACTTGTCCGTGGTCTTCTGCATCGTCCAGTCCAGCGTCGTCGTCACCTTGTAGCCACCGACGTCCACCGCATCGCAGCTGTCCGGCGTGGCCGGGCAGAGGATCCGACCCAACTCGCGGCGGACCTGCCAGACGAAGTGCGGGGCCTTCCAGCTGGCCGACAGCTGCTGGCGCAGTTCGACCGGCTCGGTCTTGGCCGCGTCGTATTCCGCCGCCGTGTGCTTGTCGCCGGACAGGGTGCTGCGTGTCTTCATGAGGTCCAGGCCCCGGTTCCGGCGCTGGACGATCTCGGAGTCCTGCGGCACGAAGAGCTTGAACTTGGTGCATTCCTCGCCTTCGGCGACGTTGTCCAGGCAGATCGCCTCGGCGTTGCGGACGAGATCGAATTTCGTCGGGGACTGCGGGATGGCGGCGAGGATCGCGTTCTGGGCGAGGGTCAACTGGGCCAGGGTCTTGCCGAAGTAACTCTTGGCTGCCGCCTGGACACCGTAGCTCTGATTGCCGTAGAAATTCTGGTTGAGATAGGCGGTGATGATCTGCTGCTTGCCCTTCTCACCCGGGAATGCCTGGGTCAGTCGGACCGACTGGATGATCTCGCGGATCTTGCGCTCGTACGTCGAGCCCTCGAACGCAGCCGGCGGAAGCAGCCGGGCACGAACGAGCTGCTGGGTGATGGTGGAAGCGCCGCGTGGACGGCCGGCGATGGTGTCCAGCCCGGCCGACACGATCCCGATCGGGTCGAACCCGGAGTTGATCCAGAAGTCCTTGTCTTCGATCGCGGTCGTCGCATCGATGATCTCGCCAGTCAGCTGTTCGTAGGTGACGATCTCGCGCTTCAGCTCGCCGAGACGTGCAAGCTCCGTCTTGCCCGTGCTGTCGTAGACGACCGTCTGTTGCTCGAACGGGATGCTCGTGAGCGTGGCGACGGGTTCGGGCAGGCCAGCCGCGTAATGGTTGTACGCGCCGACGACAAACACGAGGCCGGCTCCCGCAAGGAGAACCCCGCTGCCGAGCATGACGACGAGAACGACGACGAGGATCCGAGCGAGCGTGGATCCTGCGCGTCCCTTCGGGCGATGCTGGAGCGCACGTCTGTGGCGCTGGCGCCGCGCGAGGCTGGTTTGCATCTGTGGCCGCACGATAGCATAGGGGGCGTGAACGAACTGATAGCCACCTCTCAGTGTTGCGAGACGACTCGGAGCGGGAACCTGTGACGGATCCATCCACGCACGTGCCGGGTGGATTGCTGGCGGAACTGGCATGGCGGGGCATCCTGCATGACACGACACCGGGGTTGCCCGCCCGCCTCGCGACAGGTCGATCGATCGCCGGCTACAACGGCTTCGACCCCTCGGCGGACTCCCTCCACGTCGGCCACCTGGTGCCGATCTTCGGCCTGCTCCGCCTTCAGCGACACGGGGGCCGACCGGTCGCCCTGGTCGGTGGGGGGACCGGGATGATCGGCGATCCGTCCGGGCGATCGTCGGAGCGCAACCTGCTGGACCGCGAGACGCTGGAGGCGAACGTCGTTGCGTTGCGCGGCCAATTGGAGCGGTTCCTGGACTTCTCGCCCGGGTCCGGCGGAGCGGTGATGGTCAACAACCTCGATTGGCTGGGAGATCTCTCGCTCATCGGATTCCTGCGCGACACCGGGAAGCATTTCACCGTGCCGTACATGCTCGCCAAGGACTCGGTCCAGGTCCGCCTTGAGCGCGGCCTCTCGTTCACCGAATTCAGTTACATGCTCCTGCAGGCGCACGACTTCGAGCATCTCTACCGGACGATGGGTGTGGAGATGCAGATGGGCGGGGCGGACCAGTGGGGCAACATCACAGCGGGGCTGGAACTCATCCGGCGGACCCATGGTGGCGACGAAGGTGCCGAGCCCGCGCACGGCCTCGCCTACAAGTTGCTCCTCTCGCCGTCCGGCACGAAGTTCGGCAAGAGCGAGGCCGGCGAGTCGGTCTGGCTGGACCCGAAGCGGACGTCGCCGTACGCCTTCTATCAGTACTGGCTCAACGCGGATGACCGGGACATCGGAACCTATCTGCGCTGGTTCACGGAGTTCCCGCGTGAGGCGATCGAGGCGCTGGAAGCGGACGCCGAGCACTCACCGGAGGCCCGGCCGGCTCAACATGCGCTCGCGCGCGACATCACGGCTCGCACGCATGGCGAGGTGGCCACGGCGCGCGCGATCGCCGATTCCGAGGCCAAGTTCTCGACCGACGCGATCCTTGACCCGGATGCGCTCCAATCGCTGTTCGACTCGTCTGGAGGGTTCACGTTCACGGCTCCGTCACTCGCGAGGGGCGCGGCCGCCTTCCTGGCGGAGGCCGGCCTGTTCGCCTCGAAGGGCGAGGCGCGCCGGATGATCGCGGCCGGCGGTGTGACCGTGAACGGGGAACGGCTCACGGACCCGGCCTTCGTTCCCGTGCCGATCGCGGGGGAGTGGCTGGACGTCCGGATCGGCAAGCGTCGTCGCGAGATCGGGCGCCGGGCGGGCTGATCGCCGACACCTGCGCTCGGACCGGCGGTCTTCGGCACCGAGGACGCCTCCGGCCCCGCCCCTGGACCGGGAGCGACGGGGCCTGGAGCGACGGCCCGTTTCGCAACGGGGCCTGGAGCGACGGGGCCTGGAGCGAACCCGGCAGCCGTGCCCCCGCGAACCCGGCAGCCGATGCACCCGTGGACTTGTATGGCCGATAGAGAGGACGCGGCACCTGGGGGGCGGACCGCCACGGGGAAGCTGAGCGTGGCATGCCCGATCTGGCGGGCGGGATGACGCAACTGGCGCCTCGGATCGGCCATACGAGTCCGTGGGTACATGTGTTGCCGTCTTCGTCACGGCCCGGGTGGCCCGATACGGACCCGGGCCGCCGAACATGGCCTGGGCGGCCCGATACGGACCCGGACCACCGGCCCGCCGCTACCCCGTGGCCCGATACGGACCCGACGGACCTCACGGCCCATGGCCCGGTCAGCCGTGACGGGCGCGCAGGACCTCGACGACTTCGTGGGGCGTGAGACCGCGTTCGGCCAGCAGGACAAGGGCGTGATACAGGAGGTCGGCCGCCTCGGCGGCAAGGGCGTCGCGGGTGCCGGCTCGATCGGCGCCGGAAACCTCGGCCGTGGCGTCGTCCTTGGCAGCCATCAGCACCTCGGTCGCCTCTTCGGTGACCTTGCGAGCGACCGCGTCCACGCCGCCGTCGAGGAGCGACGTCGTGTACGAGCCGGCAGGTCGCTCGGTGGCGCGTGAGTCGATCGTCGTCCACAGCGTCTCGAGCCAGGCGAAACCTTGCGTCGTCGGCCCCGCCGGCGCGCCATCCGGGTCGAAGCAGCTGCGGGTGCCTCGATGGCAGGTGTGCCCCACCGGGTCGGCCAAAAGCAAGAGGGCGTCGCCATCGCAGTCGGTGGCGAGATCGACGAGGCGCAGGACGTTGCCGCTGGTCTCGCCCTTGCGCCACAATCGGCCGCGGGACCGGGAATGAAAGTGAACGTCGCCGGTCGAGAGGGTCGCCGCCAGCGCTTCGGCATCCATGTAGGCGACCATCAGGACCCGTCCGTCGCGGGCGTCCTGGACGACCGCTGGCACGAGCCCATCATCCGCGAACTGGATCTCGGGCGTCGGCACCTCAGTGGGACGGGATGTCATGCGACGGCCGCCGGCACGAGTCGCACCGGGAGACCGGCAGCGGCCATCGCGGCCTTGACCTCGGAGATGGTGTGGATCCGGCGATGGAAGATGGAAGCGGCAAGAACCGCATCCGCGCCGCCATCGATGACGGCCGCGACGAAGTCCGCGGGCCCCGCGGCGCCGCCGGACGCGATGACCGGGACGTGGACGCGCGACGTGATGGCACGCAGGAGCGCGGTATCGAAGCCATTCCCGGTCCCGTCACGGTCGATCGAGGTGACCAGGAGTTCGCCCGCACCCAGGTCGACGGCACGCTGCGCCCACACAACGGCATCCAGTCCGGTCGCCTCACGTCCGCCCTTCACGACGACCTCCCAGATCGGGCCGGTCTCGCCTGCGCGGGGCGGGACGCCCCGGAACGCGACTCCCGCGGGCACGACGGCCCGGGCATCGATGGCGACGACGACGGCCTGGCGTCCGAAGCGCCCGGCGCAGCGGCCGATCAGCGTCGGGTCCGCCACGGCCGCCGTGTTGAGGGCGACCTTGTCGGCGCCCGCTCGCAGAACGTCGCGCATCTCGGCAACGGTCCGGACCCCGCCACCGACCGTCAGTGGGATGAATGCCCGGCGGGCCGTCCGCTCGACGATCTGGAGCAGCGTGCCACGCCGTTCGGGGGCTGCGGTGATATCGAGAAAGACCAGTTCGTCGGCGCCCTCGGCCGCATAGCGCTCGGCGAGTTCGGGCGGGTCGCCCTCATCGACCAGGTCCACGAAACGGGTGCCCTTGACGACCCGGCCATCGGCCACGTCCAGGCACGGGATCACCCTTCGGCGCAGCATCAGGCGGCCCGCACGAGGTCGACGAAGTTGGCCAGGAGGCGCAGGCCGTCTGGGCCGCTTCGTTCTGGGTGGAACTGAACCCCGAGCAGTGCGCCCCGGGCGACGGCCGAGGCGAACGGCCGGCCGTGCCAGGTTGTGGCCAGGACCACGCCGTCCCTCGCGTCGGCCGGAGCCTCGTGCCCCGCGCCGGCCGGGACCCCGACGAAGGAGTGGACGAAGTAGAAGTCGGCGCCATCGGCGATCCCGTCGAAGAGCGGGTGGGATCGCGTCCGTTCCACCTGATTCCAGCCGATGTGGGGGAGGGTCGGGGCGCCTTCGAGTCGGACCGTCCGCCCAGGCAGGATGCCAAGCGTGACTGCGCCGTCCTCGTCGCTGCCATCGAACAGGAGCTGGAGGCCCAGGCAGATACCCAGAAACGGCCGGTCTGCCGCGAGCCAGGCGCGGATCGGCGATGTCAACCCGCGTCGGTCGAGACGGGCCATCGCCGGTTCGGCCGCGCCCACCCCGGGCACGATGACGGCATCGGCGCCACGGAGCCCGTCGCCATCGCGGACGAGCACGACCTCGGCCCCGACCGTAGTCAGGGCCTGGTCGATGCTGACGATGTTGCCCGCGCCGTAGTCGACGACCGCGATCCGGGGCCGGCCCGTCATCCCAGGACGCCCTTGGTCGAGGCCACACCCTCGCGGCGCGGGTCCGTCTCACACGCCACGCGCAGTGCCCGACCCAGCGCCTTGAACGCCGCCTCGGCCAGGTGGTGGTCATTGCGACCGGTGCCGGACAGGTGGAGCGTGGCGCCGGCAGTGCGGCTGAACGAATCCAGGGCATGCTCGATGAGTTGCAGCGGCAGGCCGCCGACCCGCTCGCCCACAAACGACAGGTCGATGACCGCGTACGGGCGACCGCCGACATCGATGACCGCGGAGGCGAGCGCTTCGTCCATCGGCACCGCGCTCTGGCCGAACCGAGCGATGCCGCTCCGATCGCCGAGAGCCTCGGCGAAGGCGGCGCCAAGGACAAGGGCAACGTCCTCGACCGTGTGGTGCTCGTCGATCTGGAGGTCGCCCTCGGCGCTGATCGCGAGATCGAACAGACCGTGATGGGCGAGCGAACCAAGGAGGTGGTCGTAGAAGCCGATCCCGGTGTCGATGGCGGCGTGTCCGGAACCATCCAACCCCAGCGTGACCGTGATCTCGGTCTCCTTCGTCGCGCGGGCGACGGTCACCCGCCGGCCTTCGCGTGGGCCGACTGTGAGATCGCCGAGCGGGGTCGTCATCGTGGATCCTCCTTGGCCAGTGCCTGGGCGGCGGCGATCAATCGGTCGTTCTCGTCGGGGTCGCGCACGGTGAGGCGCAGCTGACCGGCCAACGGGTGACCGACACCAAAGGTCCGGGGCACGAGTCCGCGTGCCAGCAGCCCTTCGGCGATGGCGGCCGCACGGGTCGGCGATCCGAGATCTGCGAGCAGGAAGTTGGTGACGGATGGCCCGATGGACCAACCGGCCAGGCGCAGTGCTTCGGCGAGCCGGGTGCGCTCACGACGCACCCGTTCGAGGTTGGCGTCGAGGACCGCCGGGTCGCGAAGAGCCTCCGTCACGAGCGTGACGGAGATCGTGGAGACCGAGCCAGGCGGGCGGTACACGTTGAGACGCGCGATGACCTCGGGCTGGGCGATCGCGAAGCCGACGCGCAGACCAGCCAGGGCGTACGCCTTGCTGGCGGTTCGCACGACGATGAGGTTCGGGTACACGTCGCGCAAGGCGTGAAGGGAGCGCCCCACGAACTCCGCATAGGCCTCGTCGAGCACGACGATCGGAGCCGGGCGACCTGCCCCGGCAGCGGTGCCGGCGTCGGCGAGCAATCCGGCGAGCAATCGTTCGATCTCGCCATCGGGTTCGGCGAGCGCGGTCGGGTTGTTCGGGCTGCACAGCCAGACGACGGCGGCGTCCTGCGCGGCAGTGCGGACGGCTGCCACATCGACGGCCCAGCCGGCCTCGGCACCGAGCCGTGGGACCGAGACGACCGATGCGCCGCGCTGCTCGGTCAGGACCCGGTACATCGCATACGTCGGCATCGGCACGACGGCCCGACCGCCGGCCGGGATGAACGCCTTGGCGACGAGGTCCAGGATCTCGTCCGCGCCGGCACCGACGATGAGCTCGTCGGTCGTCACGCCGTAGCGGGCGGCTGCCGCCATGGCCAGTCGCCGGTAATCCGACGGCGGGTATTCGGAGAGTGGGGCGTCGAACCGACCTGCCGCCAGCAATCGGGCGACCAGCGCCGGCGGAGTGGGGGAGGTGTTGAGGTCGAACCGAACGATCGACGACGGGTCAACGCCGTAACGTGCCGCCACTTCGTCATTCGTTGCTTCCCAGCTATAGCTGGTCGGTGCGGTCGGTGAACTGAACGTGACTGGTGTCGGGCTCATGCCTGCGGCTCCCGAAACCGGATCTCGACGGCGTCGCGGTGGGCGAGGAGGCCTTCGGTCTCGGCGAGGGTCGCGATCGTCTGCCGGATGGAGGCCAGCCCCTCACGGTCGATGCGCTGGACCTGGATGAACTTGCCGTAGCTTTCGACGGCGAGACCTCCGGACGCGCGTGCGAGCCCGCCGGTCGGCAGAACGTGGTTGGCGCCGGTCGCATAGTCGCCCGCTGACTCGGGGGCCCACGGTCCGACGAACAGGGAGCCGGCGTTCCGCAACTGGGCGACGGTCGCCTCCAGCGGTTCGACGTCGACGGACAGGTGCTCCGGCGCATAGGCGTTGATGAACGCCACGGCGGCCTCGAGGGTCGGCGCCAGCACGATGCGGCCGTGGTCACGAAGCGCCGCCGCAAGGATCTGCCGCCGGGCAGCGGTGCTCAGCTGGGCGACGACCGCCGTCTCGACGAGGTCCGCGAAGGCAGCGTCCGTGGTGACCAGGATGGCCGGTGAATCCGGGCCGTGTTCGGCCTGGGTGATGAGGTCTGCCGCGACCCGGGCTGGGTCGGCGGGCGGGCGGGCCATGACCATCCCTTCGGACGGGCCGGCCGGCAGGTCGATGCCGACTTCACCGCAGACCTCGATCTTGGCCGCGGTGACCCAGGCGTTGCCGGGTCCGACGATGCGATCGACCGGGGCAAGTACGGCGTCAGGGAGCCCGTACGCGAGTGCCCCGATGGCCTGGGCACCGCCGGCCACGATGAAGGCATCGACCTCGAGCAGGCCGGCCGCGCCCAGGAGGACCGGGTTGGTGTTGCCGTCGCGATCGGCCGGCGAAGCGACGATGACCTGCTCGACGCCTGCGACCTGTGCCGGCACCACGGTCATGACGAGCGACGACGGGTACGGCGCTGAGCCCCCGGGAACATAGGCACCGACTCGGGCGAGGGGCGTCCAGCGGCGTTCGATCTCTATCCCGGGCACGATGGTCGTGCGTGAGGAGGCAGGCCGCTGGGTCTCGGCGAACCGGCGGACGTGGCTGATCGCCTGATCGAGGGCGCTGCGGACGCGCGGATCCAGACAATCGCGGGCAGCGCGGAGATCGTCGGGGTCCAGGACGAGACGACCGTCCGGGCGGCCACCACCGACCGCGGCATTGGCCTCGCGAACCGCTGCATCCCCACGGGCTCGGACGGCTGCGAGCGTCGTGCGGGCGCCCTCCCGTACGGCAGGATCGGGCACGGCGCCGCGACGGACGAGGGCATCATGCGCGCGGCAGGCGTCGGCGTCACCGGCTGCCACGGCGGCAAGGTCCAGGCGCTGAAGCCGGAGGTGTTCGGTCGCCACTTCGGGGGTGGTCGGACTGGCGGCCCTCACGGCACGATCTTCTCGATGGGCAGGACCAGGATCCCGGAAGCCCCAGCGGCTTTGAGTCGCGGCAGGAGGGCCCACACGTCGTCGGCTCCGACCACCGAGTGGATGGCGATCATCCCAGTGTGGGCGAGCGGGATCACGGTCGGCGACTCGAGCGCCGGCAGGAGGGTCTCGATGTCGCCAAGCCTGGCAGCAGGGGCATTCATCATCAGGTATTTCCGGCCGCGGGCGGCGATCACGGCGCCGAGCATCGTGTCGATCGCGGCCAGCTCCGCCGACCGGTCGCGATACGCCGCCGGGTTCGCGATCAGGACCGCCTCTGAGGCCAGCACATCGCCGATCTGACGAAGGCCGTTCATCACCAATGTCGAGCCGGTCGACACCAGGTCGACGATGCCCTCGGCGAGGCCCAGGCGGGGTGCGACCTCGACCGCGCCCGAGATCGGGATGATCTCGACCGGGATCTCGCGCTCGGCGAAGAACCGGCGGGTCGTGTTCGGGTGAGACGTGGCCACCCGCAGGCCGGCGAGATCGTCGACGTGCTGGTATGGGGTGTCGTTCGGGACAGCGGCCATCAATCGGCAACGGCCGTAGCCGAGCAACCGGATGCGCGGGAGCTCGGCTCCGGTCTCGCTCAGCAGGTCGACGCCGGTGATGCCGAGATCGGCGACCCCGTCACCAACGAATTCGATGATGTCGTTCGTGCGCACGAAGAGGATGTCAAGCTCATAGTTCTGCACGAGCGACACCAGACTCCGGTCGTGCTCCTCGAAGATGAGGCCGGCATCGTGGAGCAGTCGCAGCGTGGGTTCGACCATCCGACCCTTGTTCGGGATGGCCAAACGGAGGCGGGTCCTCATCGATCGCCCGTGACTGGATACGGCTGCGTGCCCGCCCGGGAGGCTGCATCCAGCTTGGCGAGCATCGCCCGGTAACCGCCCTCGCCGTGATTCAGCCACGACGCGATCCGGGTGATGGTCGCCGTGCTCGCGCCTGTGGTCCGCGAGATCTCGGCGTAGTGCATGCCCCCGTCCAGCATCCGGACGACGGCCCAGCGCTGAGCCAGATCACGCAGCTCGTTCAGCGTGCACAGATCCCGGAAGAAACGTTCTGTCTCGTCGGTCGTCTCGAGACGCAGGATCGCGTTGAACAGTGCCTCGAGGTCAGGAGTCCGCCAGTCGTCAACCATGTCGCCAGACCACCCTTGATAACGTGTTAGCGTAGTAACGTGGTAATACGGTAGCATGGACCCATGAACGTGACAAGCGGTATCGACCTCCTCCCGGCGATGGACCTCCTTCCGGCGATCGACCTGCGCGGCGGTCGCGTGGTCCGGCTCGAGCAAGGGGACTTCGGTCGCGAGACGGCATTCTCCGACGATCCGGTAGCGGTCGCGCTCGAGTTCGTCGCCGCTGGGGCACGATGGCTCCACGTCGTTGACCTCGATGGGGCGCGGACGGGCCGTCCCGTGCATCGCGCACTCATCACCGCCATCGTCGCTGCGGTAGGGGACCAGGCCCAGGTCGAGGTCGCCGGTGGACTGCGGACCGTCGATGCGGTCGCGACAGCCCTGGCGACCGGCGCGGCGCGCGCAGTGGTGGGCACCGCCGCCATCCGTGACCCTGGGTTCGCCGGTCGGCTTGTGGCAACTCACGGTCCTGGGCGGATCGCGGCTGCCATCGACGTCCGCGACGGAGCCGCGGTTGGCGATGCATGGGCGACGGGATCCCCAAGCGTCGCCCGCGTCGATGCCGCACAGGCCATCGCCCGGCTCGCGGACGCTGGGGTCACGACCTTCGAGGTGACCGCCATCGAGCGCGACGGCCTCCTCAGGGGGCCCGACGTGGCCCTCTATGAGCGCATGGTCACGCTCGATCGCGGCACCATCATCGCGTCAGCTGGGATCGCGACCGTTGACCACCTCCGGGCCGTGCGGGACCTGGGCTGTGGCGGTGCGATCGTCGGACGCGCCCTCTACGACGGAAGCCTCGACCTGGCGAAGGCGATCGCCGACCTCAGGGAGCCTCGCCGACCCGAACGCTGATCGCCGGCGGATCTGGCTTCCTTCCATGCCTCGGTCAGATGTGCAACCGATGTGGGGCTTGCCCTCTGCGATCCAAGCTCGCCGGTCCAGGTTCGCCGGTCGATGACGAGGTCAGGGGCCCAAGCTCGCCGGTTCAGGATGGTTGTAGGCCCGCAATCTTCCCAAAACCGTCTCCACAGACTGGTACGCATCGGATCCGGCCTCATTGCGCCGGATCCGGCGGCGGAGTCCGGGTTATAGCCTCTGGCTGAGCGTGGATGTTGCGTCATGACACGTCCCGAAGGCTCGGCCGGCTCGATTCGTTCCCTACTAGTCCGTGGACGCGGTTTTGGGAGAACGGCCCCGGCTCGCCGGCCAGATCCGGACCGCACCGCGCACCAGCCCCGCGCCCCGGCCCCGCACCGGCCGCCGCCGCGCACCAGCCCCGCGCCTCGGCCGCC
>JANONZ010000064.1:0-1836 GCA_031421095.1 Thermomicrobiales bacterium | reverse complement strand
CCTCGCCGAAGAGGCCGACCTCGATCCCGGCGCCGCGCAGGACGTCGGCGACCCTCGCGATGACACCCGAGCCGACGACACCCGGGTCCGACACGATGAAGGCGCGTGCATCCGCCCCGCCGACTTCGCGGACGAGCGCCGGCAGCGCGGCGATGGCCCCACGCCCGAAGCGGACGCGATCGCGGAGGACGAGCTCGAGCGTCCGCTCGGCAAGCGGCGGCGTCGGGTCGGCGAGCGGCGGCCCTGTCACGCGCGCATCCGCTGGCCCAGGGGGTCCACGAGCGGGCCGACCTGGAGGCGCGCCGGGCGCCGCCGCCCGATGATCTCCACCTGGAACATGTCCGACGCCGTGTCGCCGGCGATCGCCGCTGGCACATACCCGAGTGCCATGGACGCCCGGCTGTGGTGGGCGTACCCGCCGGAGGTCACCCAGCCCACGATCTTGTCGGCGTGCCAGATCGGCTCATCGCCGATGACGTCGGCCGGCTCGTCTGGATCGGGCTCCACCACCAGGGTCACCAGCCGCCGGGCCGGGCCGATCGCCGCCTCCGCCTCGAAGGCCGCCCGCCCGACGAAGTCGTGGTCCAGCTTCACGATGTTGGCCATCCCCGCCTCAAGCGGGGTATAGATGGGACGGTACTCGCGGAACCACGTGCCGTAGCCCTTCTCGAGCCGAAGCGACAGAAGCGCCCGGACGCCGAACAGGCGCAGGCCGTGGGGCTCACCAAACCGGACAAGGTTGTCGAACAACGTCCGCTGGACCTCCGGCGCCACCCACAGCTCGTAACCGAGCTCGCCCGTATACGACAGCCGACCGACCTGGGCCGGGACCATCCCGACGTCCATCCGGCGGACGTCCATGAACCGGAACGCCTCCGCGCTCACGTCCGCCGAGGTCACGGAGGCGAGCACGTCGCGCGCTCTCGGGCCGGCCAGCCCCAGCCCGACGAGGTTCAGCCCGATGACCTCGAACGAGACGTCGCCGCTGGCGGGCAGGTGGTCCTGGAACCAACGCTTGTGGTACGACTCCCCGGCGAGCGATCCGAACAGGGTGAATGTCTCCGCGTCCGTCCGGGCGACGGTGAACTCCCCGACGATCCGGCCCGCTTCGTTGAGCATCGCCGTCAGGCCGATCCGGCCCACCGCCGGCAGGCGATTCGTGAGCAGCCCAGTCAGCCAGGCCGCGGCGCCTGTGCCGGTCACCCGGTATTTCGCAAAGTCGGAGATCTCGATGAGGCCGACGCCTTCGCGAACGGCGGCGCATTCGGCGGCGACCTGCGCCCACGCATTCGAGCGACGGAACGTCACATCCTCGACGGGTGGTGACCCCGGTGCCCCGAACCAGAGGGCATGCTCAAGCCCGAAGGACGCGCCCCACACCGCGTTGGCAGCCGTCAGGCGGTCGTAGATCGGCGTCGTCAGGAGCGGTCGCCCGGCCGGCAGCTCCTCGTTCGGGAACGTGATCCGGAAACGCCTGGCGTAATTCTCGCGGACCTTCGCGTTCGTGTAGCCCAGGGTCGCGTAGGCCCCGTACCGGGCGACGTCCATGCCGAAGATGTCCATCCCGGGATCGCCCTCGGTCATCCAGGTCGCAAGGGCGAGTCCCACCCCGCCGCCCTGCGACAGGCCGGCCATGACCGCGCACGCGACCCAGTAGTTGGGCAGGCCGGGTACGGGGCCGACGAGCGGATTGCCGTCCGGCGAGAACGTGAACGGCCCGTTGACGACCCGACGGAGCCCGACCGTCGCCATCGCCGGGTAGTGCTGGAACGCCACTTCGAGCTCCGGAGTGATCCGGTCGAGGTCCGGCTTCAGGAGTTGCGCCCCGAAGTCCCA
>JANONZ010000063.1:0-4087 GCA_031421095.1 Thermomicrobiales bacterium | reverse complement strand
CGATGGCGACCACGGTCCTGCTTCGGCTGGCGGCGTGGACCGGGGAGGGGCGCTATCGCGAGGCCGCGGAACGGGCGCTCGGCACGGTCGCTCCGTACCTCGTTCGCTACCCGACGGGGTTCGGGCAGTGGCTGGTCGCGGCGACCTTCGCGACGGCCCGGGTGGATGAGGTCGCCGTGGTGGGTGATCCGGCCGACGACGCGACCCGGGCCCTGCTGGCGCCGGCATGGACCGAGTGGCGCCCCAACCAGGTCATGGCCGCGGCCCCGGCGGACCGCATCTCGGGCGCCGCGTCCGTCGTTCCCTTGCTCGCCGATCGGGTGGCCCTGGACGGCCGCCCGACCGCGTACGTCTGCCGCCACTTCGCGTGCCAGTTGCCCGTGAACGACCCCGATCGCCTCGCGGAACAGTTGGGTCGGTGACGGTGACCCCGCTCCCGCACTGTGTCTTGCACAGGTCGCAAGGACTTGCCGCCCATGCAAGTAAGGTTGTGAGCAGACTGGTCAAGGTCCGGATTCCGGGCGATTCCTTGCCGAGGCTGCAAGGATCGGCGCGGGTCGGGTCCGGTAACGGTCGAGCATGCGCGGACTTGCCGCGGCCGCAAGAAGCCCAGGCCAGATCGGGCGCTTACGAGAGGGTCGCCCCGGCTACTTGCGCGGGCCGCAAGTCGCGGTGACTTCTTGCAGGTGATGCAAGGTCCCGAGTGTCGGTGACCGCCCAACCGGTCCAGCCCAGGCCGGCCGCGACCGTGGTGCTGCTGCGGCCTGGCCCGGCCGGGCTGGAGGTGCTGCTGACCCACCGGCCGTCGACGATGGCCTTCGCCGCGGGCATGCACGTATTCCCGGGCGGGCGCGTCGACGCGGGCGATGGCGACCCCCGGCTCTTTGCGCGCTCGACGATCACCGCTGAGGCGGCCGCGGCGGCGCTGGGCGGCGACCTGGCCCCGCATGCGGCCCTGGCCGCGTACGTGGCGGCGATCCGCGAATCGTTCGAGGAAGCCGGCATTCTGTTCGCCGACGCACCAGTGGATGCCGACCTTGGCGCAGCCCGCGATCGACTATTGCGCGATGCCGGGTCGTTTGCCGACCTGGCCGAGGAGCTGGGCCTTCGACTGCGGACCGACCTCCTCGTGCCACTGTCGCGCTGGGTCACCCCGCCGAGCCTGACGCGGCGGTTCGATGCGCGATTCTTCGCGGCGGCCCTGCCGGATGGTGGCGAGGCCAGCCTGGTCGGCGACGAAGTGGTGGCCCAGGCATGGCATACGCCGAGGGCGGCCCTCGATGCGATGGCCGGCGGGTCGCTGGGCATGTGGCTACCGACGTCCACCACGCTTCAGCAGCTGGAACACGCCCGATCGATCGAAGAGATCCGCGATCGTGCGGCGCCCGGGCGGCTTGGCGAGGTCGCGGTCTCGGACATCGAGGACGACGTCGTCCGGATCGAGATGCCGGCCGGCGGCGGCGTCGCCGGTCAGCCCGTGCATGCGTACCTCGTGGGCCGCACGGCCTGTGTGCTGATCGACCCGGGCGACCCCACGGGACCAGGGCTGGACGCGGCGATCAGGGCTGCCGCAGAGCGAGGCGGGCGGCTCGTGGCAGTCGCCCTCACGATTGCCGATCCCGATCATGCGGCAGGTGCCGAGTCCGTCGCGGATCGATGTCAGGTGCCGGTACTGGCCGTTTCGGGTCGATCGCGTGACCTGCCCTATACGGTCTCGCCGCTGGTCGATGGCGAGCTCGTGCCGGTCGGTGACGTGGCACTCCGCGTCGTGGCGACGCCGGGCCCGACGCAAGATCACGTGGCGTTCGTGGTCGGGGAGGGGAGCGTCGTGATCTGCGGCGACCTCGACGGCGTGCGCGGCGCCCGATCGATCACCGGCCCCATCGACGAGATGGCGTGGCAACGGTCCGCGGCAAGACTCCGTTCCGTGGCGCCCGGGGCCCGCTGGTTGGGTGGCCACCCGCACCGTTGACGTCGTGGGCCCGCGACCCTACGTGCGATCCACCGACAGGATCGACGCCAGGTTCCGCAGGAAGGTGATGCCGGCATCGACCTGCTCGGTCGGCGCGTACGGACCCGGCATGAGGAAGCACGGGCGACCGGCCAGTGCGACGCCACTGAGCTGACCCCACGGTTCGTCGAGCGGACGCCCGGCGGCGATCGAAGCCGCGCGTTTGTAGATGAACACCGCAGCGGCCGGGCGCCACAGCGCGATCTTCTGCCAGAGCGGCCCGACGCCCGTCTGGAGCAGGGCGTCCGTGGCCTCGTCGCGGGCTGTCGGTGCCTTGAGCAGGTCCGTGATGCCGTGGCCGGCCGCGACGAGGGCCTCGTCGGCGGTCTCGACCGGTGTTCCTGCCGGCAGGATGCTCGCCAGCATCAGGCGCCGCCAGAACGTGCGCCCCAGACGGCCCCGGTGGTAGTGGCCGACATCGACACTGACCGGCGAAGGGTTGAGCCCCACGAAGAGCAGGCCGCCACGGCTCGGCGGCAGGTCGGCGAGGGTCGGGGTCTCGACGCCATCGATCATGGTCATGGCCAGGAACGGCCCGTGCGCGGGTCGATGGGTCAGCGCGGCCAGGTCGTCCGGGGTCATGCGCCCGGGAGCCCGATCACGCGGCCCGGACCGCGGCCCAAGCCGCGTCCTCCGGTCGCCAGTCGAACCAGGCGCAGTGACGCACGAGCGCGACTATGCCGGGCGCTGCTCGTCCGGAGCGTCGGTGGGCGGGATCGGCTCATCGGACGCGACTGGCTCGCCGGACGCGCGCGCCTGGATCTCCGCCTGGGCCTTGCTCGCCTCTTCCCGAGCCCCGCGGACGCCACGGCCCAGCGCCTCGCCGAGCTTGGGGATCGTCTTGGGGCCGCGCCACAGGACGACGAGGACCAGGATGACGATGAGGATCAGCAAGAGGTCCGGCATGCGGATGATGGTACCGCGTCACGCCATCCGCGCCCGAGAGATGATCGACGCCCCTCAGAGCCTCGACCCACCGTGGGTCGGCGGAGTTTCGATCGGGAAGCTGCAAGGGGGATGCGCGAGCCTCTCATCGACGTAGACGCGCCGGGCGGGTCGGGTCGAGGCTCCGAGGAGCGATCGGTTGACGGGCACGATAGGGTGCTCGCATCTATGCAGTCCAATACATTGCACGCATGACATCCATCGATGCATCGAATGCATGAACGGCCGGACCTGCGCGACCCGACCACCCTGGAGGTCCTCCTCGAGTCGCGGGTGACGATCCACCAGTTGCGCGTCTTTCTGACGGTCGCCGACCTGCGCAGCTTCACCCGCGCGGCTGAGGCCCTCCACCTCAGCCAGCCCGCCGTCTCGCACCAGATGAAGGGGCTTGCCCAGGCCGTCGGCGTGCCGCTCTTCCAGGCAGCGGTCCATCGCCCGCAGCTGACGGAGGCCGGGGAGCTGCTCCACGAGCACGCCGGTCGGATCCTCGCCGAATGCCGCGCCGCCGGTCGCGCGATCGACGAACTCCAGGGTCTGCGCCGAGGCATGCTGCGCGTATTCGGGGACACGACGGTCGGGATCTACGTCCTGCCGGACGTCCTGGGCGCCTTCAAGGAGGCCTTTCCCGGGATCGATGTCCGCCTGGACGTCGGCAACCGCGAGCAGCTGTTCGGTCGATTCGAGGCGGAGGCCATCGACTTCGGCGTCATCGGCCATCTCTGGGAGCACCCGGCGATCCCGCTTGTCGTCCAGCCGTTCCTGCCCAACGAACTGATCGCCATCGCCTCGCCGCGGCACCCGCTGGCGGGCGCGAAACGCGTCTCCATCGACCGCCTGGCCCAGGAGCCGTTCATCGTCCGCGAACCCGGGTCCGGCACGCGCGAGACCGCCGACGCCGCCCTCCAGCGGGCGGACCGCTCCGTGCGCATCCTCATGGAACTGGCGAGCAACGGAGCCATCAAGCGCGCCGTCGCCCGCGGACTTGGTGTGTCCATCCTGTCGCGCCACGCGGTGGCCCTGGAACTGAAGCTTGGACACGTCATCGAGCTGCCGGTCGCCGGCTTCCCGCTGCGCCGCCAGTGGCACCTCGTCCATCGGCGTGACCACCGCCTCAGCCCGGCCGGCGAGGCG
>JANONZ010000062.1:0-8664 GCA_031421095.1 Thermomicrobiales bacterium | reverse complement strand
GAGCGCGTCGTGGAAGCCCTTCAGGCTGAAGCCGTCGCCCAGCCGGCGCTGCTCGTCCGCACGCAGACCAAGCAGCAGCGTCCGGCCGAGCAGGTACGACAGCGGGTATGTCGGGCGGTACGTGTACCACTGGACCTCGGCGTGGGCGTTCGGGCGCTCGAAGCTCGTCTGCTTGACCAGGAAGTCGGTCGCCTCGTCCACTCCGATCTCGCCGCGATGCATCCGGACATCGAGGATGATCCGGCACGCTCGCCAGATGGCATCTGTATGCATGATCAGGCGGAAGCGCGGATCGGCATCGAAGCCCTGCTCGCGCATCATCAGCTCCGAGTACATCCCCCAGCCCTCGACGAACTCCGGCGCGTCCGCCAGCAGCCGGGTCAGCGACGGGTTGCGCCGGGCCGAGTCCAGCTGCAGATGGTGGCCCGGGTACGCCTCGTGGATGCTGGTATTGCTGATCGAGGCGAAGTTGTGCTCGCGCATCGCCTTCGGGTCACCGTCGACGGACGGCGTCACGACGTAGATGCCCTTTGGGTCGCGGTCGAACGCCGCCGGCTCGAAGTAGGCCGCGAAGGGCAGGACGTTGCGCATGTACTCGGGCGTCTCCCTGACGTCGATCCGCTCGTCCTGAGGGACGGTCACGAGGTCCCGGTCGATGAGATGCTGGCGGGCCCGCAGCATGGCATCGCGATACGCGCCGAGGGCATCGACGAAGGATGGGGGTCCATCGGACTTCACCCGGTCGATGACGGTCGCCTCGTCGGCGTCCGGGTCGATCTCGCGGGCGGCAGCCGTCCGGCCTTCGTGCTCGGTGGCGAGGCGCTCCCAGCCGAGCTCCAGGATCGCGTCGGAATCGAGCCCATCGAAGGCGCGCAGAGCGACCATCGCGTCGTGCTTCTCGCGCCCGATCGCCCATTCATCCGTGCCGCCGGGCAGCGTGCCCTCGAGCCAGACCGAGTAGAGCTCCACGGCGATCTTGGCCGACTCGCTCGCACGCTCCAGGCGCCGCTGCTCCACCGGAGGCAGGACGCCGTCCGCCCCGGCTGCGACCAATTCGTCGAAGAAGGTCGGCAGTTCGCCGGCGGCCTCGATCTCCATCTGCTGCCATCGACGGACCTGCGGCACCGTGGCTCGGGTCTTCGCCTCCTCGAGGTAGGTCGCGACGGCCTCCAGGCGCCCGGCGATCGCGTCAAGCCGCTCCGCGAGGGGAGCATGGTCTCTGGCGAACAACAGGAAGAGGCCGTCGCCAACGCTGTCCAGCGCGAACGATCGCTGCTCCCAGATACGCAGGACGTCGGCGTCGAAGATCGTCCGGCCAAGGTTGTGGATCTCCAGATCTCGCTCGAAGCGAGCCTCGCCGGACAGTCCGGCCGGATCCAGACCCGCGACTGCGCTCAGGTGGGCTCGCTCTGCCGCAAGCTCGGCCATGACGGCCTCGCGGCTGCCGTCGCCGTACAGGTCGTCGTCCTGATGCAGGCCCAGGGCCGTACCGAAGACCGGGTTGTCACGAACGAGGCGCACGAAGCGCGTCTCGACGAGATCGTAGAAGTGATCGTCGAGTGGGCCAGGCTGAGCGGCGCGCGCGGGGCGTGGGAGCGTCGCGCCAGAGCGGGGATCGGTCACGGGGCGGTCGGGTCAGGCCGAGGCGGCGACTGTGCCGGCGGCGCCCGATACGGCGGATGCGCCGGCCCCTGGCGTCGCGGGCTTCGTCTCGGCGAGGGCCGCCTGTGTGGCGGCGATGGTGGTCTCGATATCGGCGGCGGTCACGCCATAGTGGGTCACGGCGCGAACCTGTCCGTGCGGATACTCCACCATCAGGACATCTCGCGCTCGCAGTGCAGCCAGGAAGGCCGCGCGGTCGCGCTCCACCTTGAACAGGACAAAGTTCGTCTGGACGCGCCCCGGATCCAGAGGGCCGGGCGTCGGTTGTGCTGTCCCGCCGGCAGCCACGATCCCCTGCATCGTGCTCAGTGCCTCGGCCAGTCGGCGGGCGTTCGCGTGGTCCTCCGCCAGCCGCGCGATCATCCCGTCCGGGCCATCCGAGAGGGCCACCAGCCCGGCTGCGGCGAGGATCCCGGCCTGGCGCATCCCGCCGCCGACCAGCTTGCGGGCGCGACGGGCGCGCCAGATGACATCGCGCGAACCGACGAGCACCGAGCCGACCGGGCAGGCCAGGGCCTTCGACAGGCAGAACGTGACGGTGTCGGCCGGATCGGCCAGATCTCTCGGCCCGAGGCCCTGCGCGACGACCGCGTTCCAGAAGCGGGCTCCGTCGATGTGAAGCGGGACACCATGGGCATGGGCGATGTCGGCCACCTGGCGGGTGTAGGCCGCCGTCAGTGGCTGGCCCATCGAATGCGCGTGAGTGTTCTCGATGGTGATGAGGCCCGTGATCGGCTCGTGCGGGTCGGTCGGGTCGCGAAAGGCCTCCTCGATGGCGGCCGGATCGACCGTTCCGTCAGGACGGTCTTCGAGGGCTCGGATGCTGGTGCCTACGATGACCGCGTGACCGGCCGCCTCGTCGAGGACCACGTGGTGTTCGCGGCCGGCGATCGTCTCCTGGCCACGGGCCAGGTGCGCCAGCTGAGCGACGAGGTTGCCCATCGTTCCGGAGGCCACGAACAGGCCGGCCTCCTTGCCCAGCAGTTCCGCAGCGCGGTCCTCCAGGGCGTTGACCGTCGGGTCATCCCCGAAGACGTCGTCGCCGAGCTCGGCCTCAGCCATCGCTCGGCGCATGGCGGGGGATGGGTGGGTGACGGTGTCACTGCGAAGATCGATCTGGGGCACCGGGGGATTATAGGTCGAGGCCGTGGAGGGGCCCGTTCGCCGGGGACAAGCCGTTCGTCGGGATCTTGCCAAGGGTCCACCAAGATGAGCCAGGGTGATCAAGCCGTGACTCGCCCCGCGTCAGCGACAAGCCCTGTCGCCTCTGGTATGCTCCGCCATCGCCGCACTGGACCCGTGGTGTAGCGGCCCAACATGCCAGCCTGTCACGCTGGAGATCGCCGGTTCGAATCCGGTCGGGTCCGCCATTTCCGCATCTACCTACGCCCCGTCCGCCCGCCCGGACGGGGCGTTCCCCTACCGTCGCGCATCCGTGCGCTGACCTCTGGCAGAATCCATCGGTGAAACGACGTCCCCGACTGGTCGTGCTCGGCCTCCTCGCGATCGGCATCGCGCTGCCGGTGGCCGGCGGCCAGCTGGGCACCAGCGGCCAGGCATCGGCGCCATCCGCCCGTGCGTCCGCTTTCGCCGGTGCCGCCACGACGACGCCGTCTGCGATGCCCAGGGCCACCGCCAGCACGGATCCCGGCCACAGCGATCCGACGCCCGTCGCCGCACAGCCTGTCGCCTCGGCCGCACAGCCTGTCGCCTCGGCCGCATTGGCCGACGTCCCGATCGTGCCGGTCATCAGCTTCCGGTCCACCCCGACCGCCACGACCCGCGAGGAGGTCGCCGCCGTGCTGGCCGGCACGAGCGACCGCTACGTCGCCCTGGAGTTGGTTGCCGACGAGGCGGACGCCATCCTCCATGCGCTGGGTGTCGATCGCCCGAACGACAAGACGCGATTGGTCCTCGCCCCGGACGCCGCGAAGCTCAGCGATGACCTGGCCACGAACTCGAAGCGACTCGCCTTTCTGCGGGCGGACGTGGTCGGACCGGAGGTTCGGGCGCTGGCTTGGGGCGATACGGCGCTGTTCGGCGTCGGACGCGTCAATGATCTTGGGGACTGGCCGCTGAGCGCACGTCTGCCACCGCCCGCCGCCGACGACGTCTTCGATCCGTCGGCCACGTGGACCCTCTTCGCCGGCGGCGACATCATGCTGGACCGTGGCGTCTACGAAACACTCAGGGTCAAGGGCAAGGGCGCGGACTTCCCGTTTGACGGCGGGACCGCCGACATCACCGGCCGGACCTGCTGCTCGGCATTCGGCTGGAAGGTGCCGACCACCAGGCGGACCGGTAACGCCGGTGCCTTCCGCGAGCTGATCAAGGGCGCCGACATCGCCATCGCCAACTTCGAGAATCCCGCGCCCGACAACCCGCGCTGGCACACGAAGGGCACGGTCTTCTCGGCCGACCCGACGCTCATGGACGGCCTGGCCAACGCCGGGATCGACTACGTCTCACTGGCCAACAACCACATCCGCGACGCGGGCGGGCAGGGCCTCCTGCAGACCATCGAGAATATCGAGCAGCGCGGCATCAAGGTCTCGGGGGCGGGCAAGGATCTGGCTGCCGCACGGAGGCCGGCCATCATGGAGGCCGGTGGCGTCAAGGTGGCGATCCTCGCCTACGACGCGATCGCGGGCAAGTACCACGCGACGGCGACGAGGATCGGCAGCGCGCCGCTGCAGGCGCGACTCGTCAAAGCGGACGTCGCTGCGGCCCGGAAGGCCGGCGCGGACATCGTCATCGTCTTCCCGCACTGGGGGACCGAATACGATCCGACGCCGTTTGCGTCCCAGCAGAAACTGGCCCGGATGATCATCGATGCCGGGGCTGACATGGTCATCGGCAATCACGCCCATTGGGCGGCCGCGATGGAGATCTACCAGGGCAAGCCGATCTGGTACGCGCTCGGCAACTTCGTATTCGACCAGACGTGGTCGGAACCGACGATGGAAGGCATCACTCTGGAGCTGACGTTCCGGGGCAACGAGCTGGCCCAGGTCCGGATCCGCCCGCACATCATCCTGGACAAGGCACAGCCCAACTTTCTTGACCCGGCCGGTGCCGGCAAGGTCGTCATGGGCCAGGTCTTCTCGGCCTCGAAGGGGCTGCTCCCCTGGTAGCGGGCTGGACGGACGTTGAGCCGGTCAGACGATCCCGGCGAACAGGTCCGTCTCGGGGATCGGCGACTCCACGCGTGACTCGCGCAGGATGTAGGCCTCGTTCGCCCAGCTGTCCCGCCAGCCGTCGAGCCCCAGCAGCATGAATGGGCTGTCCTGGCTGATCTGGGTGACGTGCTCGTGGATCGCCTGCCACTTGGCCTTGAGCGGCGCCCCGCCTATGTCGATCCAGGTCGTCACCTGTTCGTCGGGGATGAGCATTTTCGCGGCGAAGGCCTCCATCTCCGCTACCTGCTCGGGTGTCGCATCGTCGGCCGGCGCCCAGCGGCTCTTGCGACCCAGCTCCGCGAGTCGCGCCTCCATCCGAGCCCGAACGGATGCCGGGATGGCCTGTTCGTAGAGCTTCGATGGCGTCCATGGCGTCAGCCCCTGCTCCTCAAGCTGTTCCGGATACCAGGCCGGGTCGCCGGCGCGTGCGAAGGCGCGAACGGCGACGTCGTGGGTCCGGATGTGATCGGGATGGCCGTACCCGCCGAAGTCGTTGTATGTGGTCATGACATCGGGCTGGTACCGGCGCACCAGCCAGGTCAGCCGCCGCGCCGCCTCGTCGAGGTCGGCCTGCCAGAAGCTGCGCGGGTCGTGGTTGCCGTGCGTGCCCATCATCCCGGAGTCGCGATACCCGAGGTTCTCCCACTCGGTCACGCCCAGGACGCCCATGGCTCGCTCCAGCTCGCCGGCCCGGATCTCGCCGAGGCGCCGGTGATTGTCGGGCGTGTCCATCGCCGCAACGACGATCTCGCCCAGCTCACCGCGGGTGCACGTGACGAGGACGACCCGGTGGCCGGCATCGACAGCCTTGGCCATCGCCCCGCCGGTCCCGATCGTCTCGTCGTCGGGATGGGCATGGACGGTCATGAGGGTCGGACGATGGGGGGTCGTTGCAGCCGGCTGATCGGTCATGACCGGCATGCTAGCGCGAGTGGGCGATGGTGTGAGGGCGCATGCGGTCCGTCCGGGGCGCTAGGCTTCGGGCATGAGCTACTTCCTGTGAACGAACCCGGCTCGAACCCGCCGCCCGGTCCGCTGGCGGGCCTGCGAGTCATCGACGCTTCCACCGTCCTGGCCGGCCCGTATTGCACGATGCTCCTGGGTGATCTCGGCGCCGACGTCATCAAGGTGGAGCCACCGGAGGGCGATGCGACACGCGGCTGGGGTCCGCCATGGGTCGGCTCAAGCGAGGCTGGGACACGGACGGCGGCCTACTACCTGGCGGTGAACCGCAACAAGCGAGCGCTTCGTCTGGACCTCAAGACCCCGGATGGTGCCGTGATCCTGCGCCAGCTCCTCACGGATGCCGACGTCCTGGTCGAGAACTTCCGGGTGGGTGGCTTCGCCCGCCTTGGCTTCGACGACGACGGGTTGCGCCGGCTCAACTCGGCGCTGGTCCACCTGGCCATCTCCGGCTACGGCCCGACCGGCCTGGCCGCCGATCGCCCCGGCTACGACTTTGTCATCCAGGCGGCGAGCGGGCTCATGTCGATCACCGGGGCGCCGGATACCGAGGGCGGCGGGCCGACGAAGGTCGGGGTCGCGATCAGCGACGTCGTGACCGGGATGCTGGGGGCTGTTTCGATCCTGGCCGCGCTCGTCGGGCGTGAGCGGGAGCATGGGCGCGGGCAGAGGCCGGAGCAGAGGCGGCCGCCGGCCAACGGCGATGCCCTCCGTGGCCAGCGGATCGACATCTCGCTCCTTGGCGCGACTCTGGCGAGCCTGGTCAACCAGGCCCAGAACGCGTTCGCGTCAGGAGTGCCGCCGGGACGGCTTGGCAACGCTCACCCGAATATCGTCCCGTACGAGACGTTCGAGACGGCGGATGGCGCGCTGGCCGTCGCGGTCGGGTCAGAGCGCCAGTGGCCGCGCCTGTGCGACGCGCTTGGGCTGCCCGGGCTGGCTGCGGATCCCCGCTTCGCCACGAACGGGGACCGCGTGGAACGGCGGACCGAGCTGCGGCCGATCCTGGCGGCCCGTTTTGGGGAGCGTGGCACGGCCCTCTGGTCGGCGGCGCTCGATGCGGCCGAGGTGCCATGGGCACCGATCAACGACATCGTCACCGCGTTCGCCTCACCCGAGGCGAGTGCCCTCGGGATGACGGTCCAGCTGGAGCACCCGGCGTGGGGCATCATCCGCCAGGTGGGCATCCCGTTCGCATTGTCGGAGACGCCGGCTTCGATCCGCACGCCGCCACCGACGCTCGGCGAGCACACGGACGAGATCCTCGGCGAGCTAGGTTACGAGGGTGGGGAGATCGCCGGTTTACGAGAAAGTGGCGTCATCTGACGCTCGGGCGGTGGGGCGGGCGCGCGAGGTTCTTCAGCCCGGTAACACGCGCTGCTAGACTCGCCATCGGTTCGCTCGACCGGGCGATCGCTCCATGGAGGCCCTCCCGATGACCGACGACCGCGAGCGCTGGGCGCTGATCCTGGGCGGCTCGTCCGGGATGGGCGAGGCGACTGCCATCACGCTCGCGAAGGCCGGTTACAACGTCTGCGGCATCCACCTTGACTTCCGGGCGGCGCACGCCCACGTCGAGGAGGTCAAGGGGACGATCGAGGCGGCCGGCGTCCAGGCCCTCTATATCAACATGAACGCGGCCGACGACGAGAAACGCGCCGCCGCCCTCGCTGCCCTGCGCGAGCGGTTCGACCGGTCCGAGGCGGCTGGTCGCCATCCATACGTCCGCGTCGTCATGCACTCGCTGGCGTTCGGGTCGCTCGTGCCGTTCATCAGCGACGACCCAAAGGCCGCCGTCGATCGCAAGAAGATGGAGATGACCCAGGACGTGATGGCCAACAGCCTCGTCTACTGGGTCCAGGACCTGTATCGCGGCGGGTTCCTCGAGCAGGGCTCCAAGATCTATGCGATGACCTCGGAGGGTTCGTCGCGGGTCGTGCCGTCGTATGGCGTCGTATCGAGCGCCAAGGCGGCACTCGAATCGCACACCCGCCAGCTGGCCATGGAGCTCGCGCGGACCGGAAAGGGCATCACCGCCAACACGATCCGGGCGGGCGTGACGATCACGCCCGCCTTGTTGAGGATCCCCGAGTCGCAGGCGATGATCGACATCACCATGAGGCGGAACCCGACCGGTCGCATGACCACGACCCAGGATGTGGCCAACGCCATCCTCGCCCTGTCCGGCGAGGGGACGGACTTCATCAACGGCGAGATCATCGGCGTCGACGGCGGCGAGTTCATCACCGGGTCGTAGCGAGGCTGGACATGGGTGGCCGAGTCATCGTCGTCGGCTCAGTCAACGTCGAGCTCATCGTCAGCGTCGCCCGGCTGCCGGGTGGCGGTGAGACCGTCGTCGGTGGTCGGTTCGCCCGCCACCGCGGAGGCAAGGGCGGTAACCAGGCGGTCGACGCCGCGCGGCTCGGGACGATGTGGCATTCGTCGGGGCCGTCGGCCGGGCTCACTGCCGCGATGCGGATCCTGTCAGATGTGAGTGTGGTGAGCCTTCGGCGTCCTTTTGCGTCGGATCTGCGACCCGTCGACCTGCGATCCGTCCCCCGTGAGCGTGACGCGAGCAGCTTCTCCGGCTGATCTGCGGCCGCTGGAGTCGTCAGATGCGTCCAAGGTTCATCTGGTGCGCATGTGCCAGAAACCGCCCGAAGGGTTGACGCCGACGGGTCGCCATCCGGGTCGGTCCGCGAGCGACCAGGCTCGTCGAGTCAGGAAGGTGTCACGCCCTCGGTTGTCGGTGGCACGGATCGCGGCCGGTACTTGCGGAGCAGGCCGGACCTCGGCGACAGGAGCAGGGCCAGGCCGAAGAGCGTCGTTTCGACGAGCACGATCGAGGCCCCGGACGCGA
>JANONZ010000061.1:0-9034 GCA_031421095.1 Thermomicrobiales bacterium | reverse complement strand
TGATCACCGGCTCTGCTTCTCCGACCGAGCGTGGATCTCAGGTCCTGGATGGCCTTCCCGCCGAGAACCCACGGGACACCGGCCTTACGAGTCCGTGGATGCATAGGCTGCCGGACGAAGCTGGCCGTGCGGGCACCGCCCGCGTCCGGGCCGCCATGCTCTCGGTCGCGCCGCCCCGCCCCGCGCAACGGGCCCTCCGTGGCGAGATATGCGCGCACGGACTCGTATGGCCGGTGGCGGCACAATACCGGCCCTGATCACCGGCTCTGCTTCTCCGACCGAGCGTGGATCTCAGGTCCTGGATGGCCTTCCCGCCGAGAACCCACGGGACACCGGCCTTACGAGTCCGTGGATGCATAGGCTGCCGGACGACGCTGACCGTGCGGGCACCCCGCCCCGCCGGCCCCCCCGCCCTCCGTGGCGAGCGATGCGCGCACGGACACTCGTATGGCCGGTGGCGGCGGTCAGATGGGCCGGTCAGGGCGACGAGGGCGTCGCAACAGGGCCACCGCGCCGGTTACGAGCAGCCCGACGACGATCGCCAGTACCAGAGTCGGCACCGGATCGAACGTGCCGGCGGCGGCCCCGTCGGAACCAGGGGTCGCCGACTGATTCGGCACGGGTGTGGTGGATGGAGCGGCGGACGGGCTCGGTGAGGCGGTCGCGGTCGCGGTCGCGGCATGGGAGGCGGTCGCAATGGGGGAGGCTGTCGCCGTCGCGGTCGCCGTTGCCGCGGCTGTCGCGGTCGGTTTCGCGGTCGCGGTCGCCGTCGCCGCGGCTGTCGCGGTCGCCGTCGCGGTCGGCCGCGCCGTGGGCCTGACCGTCGGCTTCGGGGTCGAGCCGGCGCTGACCACGATCGTGCCGGTCATCTGCTCTGGGTGGATCTGGCAGAAGTACTGGAACGTGCCGGCGGTTCGGAGGGTCACCTGGAACGTGCCGCCCGGAGCCTTGATCCCCGAGTCGAATGCCCCGTCCGGCGCACCCGGCGCACCGGAGGTCACCGTGTGCGGATCGCCGGAGAAGGTCCAGCGCACGACGTCACCAACGTGGACGGATCGCGAGGCCGGCTGGAAGCTGTAGTCGACGGCAGCCACAGTGACTGTGGCGGCGTTCGCATCGAATGATCCGGCGACGAGCAGGAGAAGGCCCGCGATCGAGGCGGAGGCGATGGTTGTCAGGCGGTTCGCGCGTCGCCTGGTCGGATCTGCAGTCATCGATGGGTCATACGTCGGTTCGTCGTGCCCGGATCTTCGCGACCGCGGGCCGCCACGCTCGCCCGACCTGAGATCCGTCTGGGCCCAGTCAACGTATGCCCCTGTACCGGCCATGCCCGCCCCAAGTGGCACGCGCCGGCCGATCGAAGGGAGCCACTATGCGAATGAAGCGTCTGGCCATGGTTGTGGCCACATTGGCACTCGCCGGCCTGCCGGCCACGGTCTTGGCCGTTGATCCCACCCAGCCGGCCTACGGCGGCCCCCTCAGCGGCGCCCAGGAGGCCCCCCCGGTCGTCACCAGCGCGACCGGCCAGGGCACCGTCGTGATCAGCGCTGACGGCAGCACGGTCACCTATCTCGTCACCTACAGCGGACTGTCCGGCACCGTGGCCGCGGCCCACATCCACACTGGCGCCGTCGGTATCGCAGGTGGCGTGATCCTGCCACTGACCGCGGGCCCGAGCCCGATGACCGGCACCCTCACGGCGGCCAACTTCGCGGCCTCCGGATCGGTGACCACCTTCGCCCAGGCCGTAGCCGCCATCCGGGCCGGCACGACCTACTTCAACCTCCACACCGCGGCCAACCCGGGTGGCGAGCTCCGCGGCCAGATCGGGGTCACAGTCTCGGCTCCCGCGCCGACGCCTACGCCGACCGCGGCACCGACCGCAGCGCCGACGCCGCCACCGACCGCCACCGTCACACCTGTCGTCCCCGCCGGGGACGGCGCTTCGATCGTCCTTGTCCTGCTGGCCGGCCTCACGGCTGCCGCCGGGGCCCTCGTCTGGGTCGGCCGCCGACAGTCGTCCGCCAAGCGCTAGTCCCGCCGGTTCGCCAATGCTTCTGCGGCTGCATCAGCCGCAGAAGCGGCGGACCACGTCGTACAGGACCGGCAGCCCCCAGCGCAGCGCATCGACCGCGACCCGCTCGTCCACGCCGTGGAAGCGCTCCAGGAACCGCTCATCGGGGTCCAGCTTGAGCGGTGAGAACCCGTAGGTCGGCACCCCCAGGATCTCGGTGTGCTTGGCGTCGGTGGCGAACGGTGCCATCACCGGTAACGGGATGCCCTCCGGGTCGTGCTCGCGGATCGTGGACACGAGCAGGTCGAAGAGGGGGCCGTGGGCGGGTGCCTCGACGGGTGCGCCGAAGATGATGAGCTCGATCTGGCAGGCCTCGGCCAGCTCCGGCCCCAGTCGTTCGATGAGCTCGGCGCGCATGGCCGGCTCCGAAGTGCCCGGCAGGACCCGGCAATCGACTTCGATGACCGCATCTCCGGGAATGACGTTGTACTTGATGCCGGCGTGGACGACGTCCGGGCTGATGGTGTCACGGAGCAATGCCCGCAGTGCGCGGGCATACATCGGATCGCAGGCGACCGCGAGAGCCGCCTCGGCCGTCAGCGGGTCGTCCGACGCGAGGCCGGCCAGGATCCGGGCGGCGTCGGGCGGCAGTTCCGCGGCGGCCAGCTCAAGAAAGCGGCGCATGACCGGGGTCAACCGGGTCGGTCCCGGGACGGCGAGTCGCGCGATCACGGCCCCGGCCAGGACCGCGGCGTTGTCGTCGCGTGGCATGGAGCCATGGCCCCATGTGCCGCGGATCGCGATCCGATAGGCCGCAAAGCCCTTCTCGGCGACTTGGATCGGGTAGAGCCGACGGCCCGCCACCGTCGTCGCGACGCCGCCACATTCATTGAGTGCACCGGCGGCCTGCAGCCAGGACGGTTTGTGCTCCGCGATCCATCCGGCCCCCACCAGGCCCCCGGCTTCCTCATCCGCCGTGCAGGTGAAGAGCACATCGCGGCGCAAGCCCGGGATCGGGTCCCTGGCGGGATCGAGCCCGGCCGCCCGGGCCTCCGCCGCGAGTAGCCGGACGACGCCAAGCTCCATCGCGACCATGCCCTTCATGTCTACGGCGCCGCGGCCGTACACATAGCCGTCAACCAGGTCGCCCGAAAACGGATCGTGGCTCCACCGCTCCGGCGGCGCCGGGACCACATCCAGATGCGACAGGAGCAGCAGGGGCTCCCCGCCCGTTCCATCACCGCGCAGTCGGACGTGGACCGAGCCGCGCCCCGGGACGGGCTCGATGATCTCAGGCTCCAGGCCCGCGGCTCGCAGCATCGCCGCGATCCGTCGAGCCGCGACCAGTTCGCCATCCGGTGCGTCCGGTGGGACCGGATTGACGGACCGGATCCGGATGAGCTCCTGCAGCGTCTCCACGAGTTCGCCGGTGGCCGTTTCCCAGGTGGCGGCGTCCAGACGATCGGATGGTGCCGCGGCGCCGACGGTCACGACAGGCTCCCAGTCACGACCGCGAGAAGGATGCCCAGCACGAAGCCACCCAGGACCAGCCCGATGACCATGGCCATGAGCAGCCTCCCGTAGTACCGCTCCTCTCGCCGCCCGCTCTCCGGCTGGGGGTCCTCGCCGCCGGCGATGTACGGCGCCCCGAGGCCCTTCTTTCGGGCCAGCCTGGCGCGTGGCGAATCGTAGGCCTCCGGGTTGGGTGGGAGCTGAGGTGAGCGGTTCGCGGGGTCGTTCGTCACGCCGTCATGATGCCGTGCAGGCGCGGACCGTGCATCGGGGCCGCTGCCGCTCGGGCGTGACGGCGGGGGTCAACGGGGACCCAGGAGGGCATCCATCCGCGGGCCCGTCGTGACGGCACCGGCCGATGCCGAGCCGACGAGCGCCGCGTACTTGGCAAGCACGCCGGTCCGGTAGTGGGGCGCCGGCGGTGACCAGGCTTCGAAGCGACGGGCCACCTCGGCGGCCGGGATGTCGAGGTCCAGCGCCTGGCGATCGACGTCGATGACGATCGGATCGCCTTCTTGCACGATGGCGATCGGCCCGCCGAGCGCCGCTTCCGGGGCGACATGGCCGATCATCAGCCCATGCGTGCCACCGGAGAACCGGCCGTCGGTGACCAGCGCCACCGAGTCGCCCAGACCTTCGCCGACCAGAGCCGCAGTCACCTGCAGCATCTCCTGCATCCCCGGCCCACCGACGGGTCCCTCGTAGCGGATGACGACGACATCGCCGGCCATGATCCGCTGCGCGCGCACGGCGTCGTAGCAGGCACTCTCGGAGTCAAAGACGCGGGCGGGTCCGCGATGCTGGCGCCGTTCGTGGCCGGCCAACTTGACGACACAGCCCTCCGGGGCCAGCGACCCATGCAGGATCGCGAGGCCTCCGTTCGGCTTGAGCGGCGTCTCCAGCGGCAGCACGACCTTCTGGCCGGGGGTCTCGACGGCCGCGGCGGCGATCTGGGCGATCGTCCGGCCATCGACGGTCGGCTCGTCGCCGTGGAGCAGGCCTGGTCGCTTGAGCAGTTCGCGCATGACGAGCGCCACGCCGCCCGCCTCGTACAGGTCCGTTGCGGCGTAGCGCCCGCCCGGGAGCATGTCGGCGATGAGCGGCGTGCGGTCCGCGATGCGGCCGAAGTCGTCGATATCGAGTGGGATCCCGAACTCGTGGGCGATCGCCAGCATGTGCAGGACGCCGTTGGTGGAGCCACCCGTCGCTGCGATGCTGGCGATGCCGTTCTCGAGCGACGCCCGGGTCACCAGAGACGACGGTCGGACGTCCCGGCGGACGAGGTCCATGACCAGTTCACCGGTCCGCCGGGCGGCCGCTTCCTTGTCGGGATCCTCGGCCGGGATGCCGTTCAGGCCGGCGGGCGACAGGCCCATGAACTCCATCACCGTGCTCATCGTGTTGGCCGTGTACTGGCCACCGCACGCGCCGGGTCCCGGGCAGGCCGCGTTCTCGATCTCGTAGAGCTCATCGAGGCTGATCTTGCCAGCCCGATAGGCGCCGATGGCCTCGTAGACCGAGACGATCGTGGCTGTCTGGCCTCGATAGTCGCCGGGTCGGATGGTGCCGCTGTAGAGGACGATGCCGGGCACGTCCAGCCGTCCCAGAGCCATCGCGGCGCCGGGCACGGTCTTGTCGCAGGCGACGATGCACACGACACCGTCCAGCATCTGGCCGCGCACGACGAGCTCGATCGAGTCGGCGATGACCTCGCGGCTGACGAGGGACGTCTTCATCCCCTCCGTGCCCATCGTCACGCCGTCGCTGATCGCGATCGTGTTGAATTCCATCGGTGTCCCGCCGGCCGCCCGGATGCCCGCCTTCGCGAATTCGGCCAGGTGACGCTGGTTCAGGTTGCAGGGCATCGTCTCGATCCAGGTCGTGGCGACCCCTATGAGCGGCTTGGCAAGATCGGCATCGGTGAATCCGACGGCCTTGAGCATCGAGCGTGCGCCGGCGCGGTCCGGACCGTCCGTGATGGCAGCTGAGTGGCGCTTGGCGGGGTCGGACGTGATGGGTGCATCGGCCATGATCTGGTCTCCTGGACGGTGACAGCTGAGTCGCGTAACCGTACACGTTGGGAACGCAGGCGAGTCGGGCGGCGCTGTCAGTGGACGCAGGCCCCGGTGTTGACCGCAGCCGTCCGGCCGATCGCCGGCTCCACCCGGTCGGCGACCACGCGCGCGGCCAGGGCGTAGCCCACGTCCGGATTCGTGCGAGCCTCGGCGAAGACGACGCCACCGACCGAACCGTCGCTCAGGACCAGCGGGCCGCCGCTGTCGCCGCGTTCGATCGCCGCGCGCAGTTCCAGGATGTCGCGCCGAACGGTCCCCTGCCCGTAGATGTCGCGGCCCGTCGCCGTGTACCGGCCAGCGACCGCCGCCGGCAGGATCGTCAACGGCCCGCCGCCGGGGTAGCCGAGCGCCGCACCGAGCGCCCCACGTCCCGGGTCCGTCGTCGCGAAGTGGAGCGGGCGCGCCAGCAGTCCGTTGACATGGAGGAGGGCGACATCCAGGCGCGAGTCGATGAACACGGTCACGGCGTCACGGACAGTCCCGCCGGGCGTTCGGATGCGCACGCCTTTCGGGCCCGCGCCGGCGACGACATGCGCGTTCGTCACGACATATCCCGGTGCGATGACGAAACCCGTCCCGACCGTGGACAGCCCACAGGTCGCAGCCGAGACCTTGAGCGTGCTCGCTTCGGCGATGGCCGCGATCGCCCGTGCGGCCAGGTCGTTCGGGCGATCCACCGGCGGGGCCGGGAGCGGTTCGAAACCGACGAAGACGTCAGGCAGGCCGGTCGCATCAAGGAGGCTGCCCAGGCCGACGGCGATCTCGGTCGGTGGCGGCAGGACAGAGGCGATCAGGCGCACCGCCGTGGAGTTGCCGGCCGCCTCGGCCAGGCGCGGGAACGGGCCCGCGGCCAGCAGGCCGCCGGCCAGCCACATGATGAGCAGGGCCTGGGCGACGCCGAGGGCGGCGCCACCGGCCCGATCGGCCGCGCCCAGAACG
This sequence comes from Thermomicrobiales bacterium, assembly GCA_031421095.1. Lineage (GTDB taxonomy): Bacteria > Chloroflexota > Limnocylindria > Limnocylindrales > CSP1-4 > SPCO01. Next base: position 2,494 of record JANONZ010000061.1, on the reverse strand, counting down.
CCGTCACCAAGACCGCGGCTGACCGCACGGCCCAGTGCGCCGCCGACCGACTCCCCAAGCACGACCGTGCCGATCAGCCCCACCAGCACGGCGATCGGCCTGATGGTCGGGTCGATGCCCGACAGCGGGTCGGCGAGGAGCGGGAGGGCCAGGATGGCGGCCGCCCCACCGCCGATGGCCCCCATCAGGCCGCCCACCTGCGGGATCGCGCCGGAGCGCCAGCCGAGGATGAGCGCCAGGACGACGAGCAGGACGGCGATCACGTCCACGGGATTCATCGTCCGATCGGTCCCTCAGCCGGCTCCGGCCAGCGAATCGATCTGTGCCGGGTGGGTCACCTCCCAGGCCGCGATCTCCGCGTCCTTCGACAGGAGGTAGCCGAGCTCGTCCGTGCCCGCCAGGATCATGCGCTTGGCGAACGGGTCGATATCGAAGTCGATGGTGGAGCCATCCGGCAGCAGGACGCCCTGCTCGGCGAGGTCCACCGTCAGTGCCACGTCCGGATCCGCCGCGAGGATCTCGAACAGCCGGCCGTGCGTGGCCCGGTCGACCACGATCGGCAGGATGCCGTTCTTGAGGCTGTTGCTGCGGAAGATGTCGGCGTAGGACGTTGACAGGATCGCCCGCACGCCCCAGGCGCTCAAGGCCCACGGCGCGTGCTCGCGCGACGAGCCGGCTCCGAAGTTGTCACCGACCAGCAGGATCCGGCGGCCGACCATCTCCGGGCGGTCCAGGATGAACGGCGGATCCTTGAGGGAGCCGTCCTCCTCGAATCGCCAGTCGCGGAAGAGCGCATCCGCGAGACCGATCTTGTCGGTGACCTTCAGGTAGCGCGCCGGCACGACCTGGTCTGTGTCGATGTTCTCGGCCGGCAGCGGGATGATCCGGCTGGTGAAGACACTGAACGGTTCCGCCATCGTCAGCGCCCGCCCACGGCGGCCAGATCCTGGATGCCGGGGAGCCGGCGCGGATCTGCCACGACCCCTGCGATGGCACTGGCGGCCGCGGTCAGCGGCGAGGCGAGGAACGTCCGACCGCCCTTGCCCTGGCGGCCCTCGAAGTTGCGGTTGCTGGTGCTGACGGCGTACTGGCCCGGCTGCAACTGGTCGCCGTTCATGGCGATGCACATGGAGCAGCCGGCTTCACGCCATTCGGCACCGGCCGCCTTGAAGATCAGATCGAGGCCCTCGCGCTCCGCCTCGCGCTTCACCTCGTCCGAGCCCGGAACGACCATCAGGCGCAGGCCGTCGGCGATATGCCGACCCTTCAGGGCGCCTGCCGCCAGCCGCAGGTCGCTGATCCGGCCATTCGTGCAGCTGCCGACGAAGACGACATCCACCTTCTGGCCAAGGATCGGCTGGCCGGGCTGGAGGTCCATGTACTCGAGCGCCCGCTCCAGCGCCCGGCGCTGGCTCGGATCGGCCTGATCCGCGGGCGAGGGGACCCGGCTCGTGATCGGGATGCCCATGCCGGGGTTCGTGCCGTAGGTGACCATCGGCTCAAGGCTGTCGGCGTCGATCGCGATGGACTTGTCGTAGGTCGCGCCGTCGTCGGTCGGCAGCATCCGCCAGCGCTCGACCGCGGCATCCCAATCAGCGCCGGCCGGGGCGTGCTTGCGGCCGTGCAGGTACTGGAATGTCGTGTCGTCCGGGGCGATCAGTCCGGCTCGCGCACCGCCTTCGACGCTCATGTTGCAGACGGTCATCCGCTGCTCCATGGTCAAGCCCCGGATCGCCTCGCCGGTGTACTCGAAGACGTGGCCGGTCCCGCCGCCGATCCCGATCCTCGAGATCAGGTACAGGATGATGTCCTTGGCCGTGACGCCGGGCGTGAGCCGACCATCGACGCGGACTTCGTAGGTCTTCGGATCGCGCTGGAGCAGCGTCTGAGTGGCGAGGACCATCTCCACCTCGCTCGTCCCGATCCCGAACGCGAGCGCCCCGAATGCGCCATGGGTGCTGGTATGGGAGTCACCGCACACGATCGTCATGCCGGGTTGAGTGAGCCCCAGCTGCGGGCCGATGACGTGGACGATGCCCTGGGCCGGGTCGCCGATGCCGTGCAGCGGGATGCCGAACTCCGCGCAGTTCGTCTCGAGCTGCTTGACCTGTGCGGCTGCCATCTCATCCAGGAACGGCAGGTCGCGCGGGGTCGTCGGGACGGAATGATCGGCCGTCGCCACCGTCTGCGATGGACGCCGCACCTTGAGGCCGCGCGCGCGGAGGCCGGTAAAGGCCTGCGGGCTGGTGACTTCGTGGACCAGGTGCAGATCGATGGCGAGGACGGCCGGGGCGCCCGGGTCCTGGGTGACGACGTGCTCAGTCCAGATCTTGTCGACGATGGTGCGCGGTTCGGTCATGACGGTGGCTCTCGCAAGGGTGGGGTCGAAGGCGAGGCGACAGCGTAGCAGCCATCCGGCCCGGGCCCTTGCGAGCGCCATTGGTCCTGTTCGCAAGGGTACGACGGTGCTCCTGCGCACCGACGGGCCGACGGG
>JANONZ010000060.1:0-15219 GCA_031421095.1 Thermomicrobiales bacterium | reverse complement strand
CTCGTCCCGTCGCCGATCCCGACATCGATCGCGCCCTGTCCGACGAGTGGGATCAGATCCTGGTCGATCTTGTTCTGGAGTTCGACGTCCAGCCCGGCCTCGGCGTAGTAGCCCGCCTGAAGCGCGAGATAGAACTGGGCGAACTGGACGCTGGGGATGTAGCCGAGACCCACCTTGAGCCTGGTCGGCGTGGCACTGGGCGCGGCGCTCGGCGCGACACTGGCGGAGGTCGACGCGGACGCCCCTGCCGACGGCGATGACGTTGCGCCGCCACTGCCGCATGCGGCGACGAGCGTCGCGATCAGCAGACCGACGATGGCGAGGCGAGGACGGGACGATGACACGAGGACCTCCAAATGACTGGGCTGGTTCAACGGACGCCGACCAGGCGGCGCTCGAGGACGACGACGATGAGATAGAGGGCGATGCCCACGAGGGCGATCATCACGAGCGTGGCGAACATGAGCGGGATATCGAAGAGCGACCCGCGCGCGAGATTGATGAGCACGGCCAGGCCCTGGTTGGCGCCGGCCCACTCGCCGACGACGGCACCCACGACCGCCAGCGTGACGCCGACACGGAGGCCTCCCAGGATGCTGGGCAGCGCCGCTGGGATCTCCAGGGTGAGGAGCACCTGGCGCGGGGTCGCCCGAAGGCTCCGCCCGAGCTCAAGCAGGCGCGCGTCCACGGAACGGATCCCGACCATCGTGGCAACCGCGACCGGGAAGAAGACGATGAGCGCGCAGATGACCACCTTGCTGACGAGCCCGGGTCCGAACCACAGCACCAGGAGCGGCGCCAGGGCCAGGATCGGGATGGCCTGGGCTGCCACAAGGTACGGGGAGAGCAGACGTTCGATCAGCGCGCTCCGGGCAAGGGCATAACCGACCACCAGGGCGAGGCTGGCACCCACCAGCAAGCCGAGCACGACCTCGACGAGGGTCGTCCAGAGGTGCGGCGCCATCGTGCCGTCAGCCCAGGCCGTGATGAACCGTTCACCGACCATCTCGGGCGGCGGGAGGATGTACGGAGGCAGCCCACCGATGATGACGATCGCCTTCCAGACAAGGACGAAGGCGGCGAACGCTCCGACCACTGACAGCCACGCCGCGCGGTTCACGAAACGACCTGCATCGTCGCCACGCTCGAGGCGCCCGAGGCGGAGGCGCCGGCTCCTTCGGTCGCGTCCGGGTCCCCGAGATATCGCCGGATCTGCCGGGCGATCCCCGAGACGGCGGCTGCATCCAGGTCGGCGATGGAGCGCGGCCGAGGCGTACCCACCGGGATGTCTGCGACGATGCGCCCCGGCCGCGAGGACATGACCAGGACCCGATCGGCGACGAGGATCGCCTCGGGGATGCTGTGGGTCACCATGACGATCGTCGTCGCCGCACGATCCCATAGGCGCAGCAGCTCGAGATCGAATCGTTCGCGAGTCAGCGCATCGAGGGCGCTGAACGGCTCGTCGAGAAGCAGGACCGCGGGTTCCAGGGCCAGGGCTCGGGCCAGCGCCACCCGCTGGCGGGTCCCTCCGGACAGTTCGGCCGGGCGCGCGGCGCTGACCGCCGGATCGAGGCCGATGAGATCGGCAAGGACCGCGAGGCGTTCCACCCGTCGGTGCACCGACCACCCGGCCAGTTCCAGTGGGTAGGTGATGTTGTCGGCCGCTGTGCGCCAGGGCAGGAGGCGCGGTTCCTGGAAGACGAGCCCGATGCGCGGGTCCGGACCAGCGATCTGGACACCGTCGAGGAGCGCCGTGCCGGCGACCGGACGGAGCAGGCCGGCGATGACCCGCAGGAGCGTGGACTTGCCGCATCCGTTGGGGCCGATCAAGGCGACGATCCCACCACCCGGGACGGTCAGGTCGATGCCGTCGAGCACCGGCAGCGGCGCGCCATCCCGGGTCGGACTCGGCGCCCCGCTCCGCGTCGGGAATCCGAAGCTGAGGTCCACCAGTCGGAGTGCCCCGGTCCGCCCGTCGACCGGGCTCACGGGAGGGTCTCGACGAATGGCCGGAGGAGGGGCGCGGTGGCCGGGTAGAGGCCCAGGTACGCCTCGAACAGGCGGTCGTAGACGGGGGCGAGTTCCGCGCGCGGCTCGATGCGGGCGGCGATGCGCGTCATCGCAACGATGGCCGCCCGAAGGTCGGGGTAGACTCCGATCCCGACCGTGCCAAGGATCGCGGAACCGAGGACTGCGGTCTCCAGGACCACCGGCACCGCCACTCGGAACCCGGTGATGTCAGCCTTCACGCTGTTCCAGAACGCACTCCTGGCCGGGCCACCACAAACCCGCATCTCGCGGACCGTGACGCCGGCCATGAGCATCGGTCGTGCAACGTGGCGGATGGCCAGGGCGGAGGCCTCGACGATGGCTCGGGCGATGTGGCCGCGGCCGTGACCCAGGGTCAGCCCCGCCAACACGCCCCGGGCATCCGGATCCCAGATCGGCGACCGCTCGCCGGCGAGGTACGGCAGGAAGACGAGTCCATCGGCGCCGGGCGGGGTCGCGGCGGCCTCGGCCAGCAGCGCCTCCATCGTGAGCGTCCCGCCCAGGATGTCGGATCGATACCAATCGAGGGCGCGGCCCGTCGCAGCCATCGCGGCACCCACGCTGTAGAGACCGGCCAGCGGCGCGGGCGTCACGAACCCGCCGGGCACATCCAGCGGCCGATCCCAGTAGACGCCGAAGCCACCGGCGGAGCCGCCGGGGTCGTAGGCATCGCCGGGCTCCAGCAGGCCCGCGCCCAGGTAGCTCGCGAACGCGTCGACCGTCCCGCCGACGACCGGGATGCCGGGGCGCAGCCCGAGCGCATCGGCGGCGGTCTCGGTCAGCTCACCCAGGATCTCACCGGTCGCGCATGGCAGCGGCAGTCGATCGGCCGGGATCCCGGCGGCGGTGACGAGCGCAGGATCCGGGATCAGTTGATCCGGCACGAGGGGTGCGGTCGCCACGCCGGTCAGTCGGAACGCCAGCCACTCCCAGGTCGCGAGATACCAGCGGGTGGCGGCAGCAACGGCCGGCTCGTGGCGCTCCACCCACAGCGCGGCCGGCAGACCGCCGAGGGCCCAGCCGCGGACACCGGAGGTCGATGCGAGCTCCTCGGCCTCGGCCGCGGCACGGGAGTCGAGGAACGTGATCGCCGGACGGGTCGCCTCGCCCCGGGCGTCGACGGCGGCCAGGGTCGGGCCGTGGCCATCCGCGGCGATCGCCACGACATCGGCGACGTCCGAGGCTCGCAGGGCACGGACGGCGCTGACGACGGCCGACCACCACGCTCCGGGATCCTGTTCCGCCCAGCCGTGTCCGCCGCTCACGTCGAGGGCATAGCCGCTCCGACCGAGCGCCAGGAGCCGACCGTCGAGGGAGACCAGGCCGGCCTTGACCTCCGTCGTGCCGAGATCGAGCCCAAGGATGGCCGGTTCGCGCGCCGTCATCGCGGCCGCCCGCCGGAGCCTGCGAGTGTCGCTTCGTCGAGGACGACCACCGCCTCTGCCGTTGCGACATCGGTGACCAGTTGCCGGACTGTCCCGGCCCGCAGAGCACCGAGGATCGGGCGGACCTTGCTCTCGCCGGAGGCCACGCCGATGGCAACCGGGATGCGTGCCAGCCGCCGAGCGTCAAGTGCGATGACCCGCTCCCGCAACGTTGGACAGACGAACCGACCGTCGAGATCGAACGGTGCGACGAGAACCTCACCGACCGCGTCCGCTTCTTCGAGCTGCCGCTCCGCCTGCTCGCCGACACGCGACGCGCTCCAGGCCGGACCGCCGATCCCGAAGACCGCGACATCCAGGCGATCCCACAGTTCGACGATCGACCGGACGCCGGCGTGCGCGACGAGCGCCCGTTTGGTCGCGGCATCGTCCACGAGGCCCGGCGCCATCAGCCCGCGAGCCTGTGCGCCGAGCGCATCGGCGATCCGCCGGTACGGTTCGCGCTCCGGACCCGTCGACCAGTAGCCGCCGCAGAGCGGGACGACGGTCAGCGCCACAGGCGTCGCCGTCTCCTCGAGGGCCGCCGCCGTGGCCGCGATCGACGCACCGTCCCCGACGCCGACGGTCGCGCCCGTCCGGAGCGCGCCACGCAGCACCTCGGCGGCGAGACGGCCGACCATCCGGCGGGTCAGGTCGTCGGGCCCCGCGATCGTCGGGGCGAGATGGACGGCGTCGAGGCCGTAGCTTCGTCGCAGGGCATCGGCGGCTGGGCTCTCGGCGGTCGACCGGTCGATGATCCGGATCTCGACGATGCCTTCCGCCCGGGCCCGCTTGAGGAGGCGGGACACCTGTGGGCGAGTCACCCCGAGCCGCTCGGCGATCGCGTTCTGGGTCTCGCCCAGCTCGTAGTACAGGCGGCTGGCCCGGACGAGCTGCTCGAAGTCGCTCAACGGCCGTGGTGCCGACGGCGCACAGGGCGCGGGTGGCGCGGTTGGCGCCTCCGCACCTTTGTACTTAACAGATGTACAGTCACGATCTCGGCATCATCCGGGCGGATGGCGGCCATGTCAAGTTCCCGCCCCACGGACCGGCGTCCGGCGTCCCACGGAATCGGAAACGGCCCGGGTGCCGCCCGGGCCGTTCCGACTGACTGAGGACCGATCCCTAGAGGATCGTGTGACCCAGTGCGTGATGCGTGTGCTCGTACCCCGCGTGCGGCGTCCCGATGTACGGGAAGACCGACAGGAACGGCATGTCGTTCGCGTCGACGCCGTCGCCGATGAGGTTGTTCGGCGTGCGGTTCGGCACGCCGAGGACCGCGTTCAGGGTGGGCCCGTAGCCCTCGAGGAGGGCGCGGAGCTCGATGTCGGTCACGTCGTCGAGGAGACGGCGGCCGTTGGGGAACCCGCATAGGTCGCCTTCGAGGGCGCCGAGACGGCTGGGAGTGCCGCCCCCGGCGACACCGAACACGCAGGCACCGGCCGCGTTCGGCTTGATGCCCGTGTTCACGCGGATCATGTCGGCCATCGTCGAACCGGTCCTCGTGAACTGGAGACCACCGGGTACGGTCGCCGAGTCGGGGATGTTCAGCCCGGTCAGCAGGATCGCCACGAGGTCATCCCGGTTCGAGGTGCTCGGGTCGTCCAGCGCGCCATACAGCGCGTTGGCGACGGCCGTGATCTCGGGTGACTTGTAGAACTTCGCGAACTGCGAGTCGCCCGACGGCTGACGGCTGTTCCAGTAGTCCTTCTTGGCGGTCGGGATGATCACCTCGTTGATCAGCGGGTTGCCAAGCCGAGAGACCTGGCGCCAAGGACCCCAGGCCGAGGTCGTGCCGTTGTTGTTGATCCTCTTGAACTGCTGCCGGCTCGATGCGGCCCACACACCGAGAACGGCGTCGGGATCGTTCGGGCCGGACGGGAGTGCCCGATCCTTGGTCAGCCCCTGGAGCGGGACCTGGATGGCGATCGAATTGGTGTTGAACCCGCCGACGCCGTCAACGCCGCGCGCGTTGGCGAGCGGGAGGGCATGGAGCTCGTTGAAGTTGCGCAGGCCGGCCAGGTCGAAGATCGACCCGAGGTCCACGAAGAAGGCGTCGTCGCGCTGACCCGCGAAGATCTTGGTCCCGTTGCCGAGTGTCGTGACCGCGGTGGCGGCCAGCGCCTCGTAATCGGGCGTCGAGCGTGGCCCGATGTTGACCGGCGGCGTCTTGACGTTACTCGCGATGCGGTCGCCGTTGCGGTACACGTCGTAGGTCTGCGAGACGAGCAGGTTGGGATCGGTCAGGCTGGTGACCGGGCCGTCGTTGTAGAGGAACGTCGGGATGCCCGCGAAGTTCTTCTTCTCACGATTGGTCTTGAACTTGAATTCATAGGAGACGTCCGGACGGCCATCCCCGGTGTTGTCGATGTGGATCTCGTAGCGGACGGTGGGGTCGAACGGGAAGAAGTTCGGGCCTCCCGCTGCCTCCTGCAACGGGATGTAGTTCGCGATGATCGTCAGGCTGTTCGGATCGTTCGGACTGACGAACGCGTACACGTCCGTGTTGTCAGCGGACGGGTCGCCTGCGATGAGCGGCGCCTCCCGGTGGCTGGCTGCGAAGGCGGCGGACACGGACGTCGCCGCGATGAGCAGGGCGCCGGCTACGCCGACGACCTTTGACCGAGTAGACAAAGCTGTACCTCACGCTATCTGGTGCTTGCAGACTCCCGTGGGCAGGGGTCTGATGGCGGTTCAGCCCTGGACGTGTCGCGACTCCCGTCCGGGTGCTGTCGTGGTTGGTACGCAGCACCGGGATGGATGGATGAACGAAGGTCCCAGTCCCCTACTTCGGCAGGGATGCGAGGATCCGGCGCGCCTCGGCGGCACCTGTCGCGGAGAAGCCGGCGTCCGTGGCGAGGGCCAGCTCCAGGTCGCGGCGAGCAACCTTGGGGTCACCCAGGGCGGCCGCGATCGCTCCGGCGTGGTATCGGAACAGCGGGTCCCGCGACCCGAGCCGAAGCGCCTCGTCGGCGTACCGTTTCGCCTCCTTGTCGCGGCCAAGGCGATGGAGCGCCCAGCCGAGCGCATCTGCGGCGCGGACGGTCGGCGTGGCGGCGTATCCCATCGTGGCGAGATCGAGCGCACGCGCCGCTTCGCCGTGGTCGGCCTCGAACAACGCGAGGTCAAGGTCGACGACGACCCCGGTCGCCTGGAACAGCTGGATCTCCGCCCGGGCCAGCTTGAAGCTGCGCACGGCGTCCGAGGTCCGGCCGGCAGCCGTCTGGGCATCGCCGAGGGCGATGACGTACTCCGGCAGGGGCAGGATGTCCGAGGCTCGTTTGAACAGGCGGATCGCCTCATCCAACATCCCGGCGGCGACCGCAAGGCGGGCCTGGCCCGCGAGCGACGGTGCGTGCGCCGGCACCAGGACGAGTGCGTCGCGATAGGCGGCCGCGGCCCCTGTGGGATCGCCCGTATAGACCAGCAGGTTGCCCAGGAGCGAGTCGACAAAGGCTGTGTTCTCCGGTGCCAGACCGGGCGACTGGGCAGCCAACCGCATGGCGCCGAGCGCGGCGTCGAGCTGCCCGCGCAACTCCGCGAGGTACGAGACCCTCGTCAGCGTCGGGAGATCGGTTCGCAGGCCGAACATCTCCTGGACGGCCATGTCAGCCTCGTCGTAGCGACCGAGCTCGACCAGCGCGTCGACGACGACTGCATGGGCCGGCCCCAGCCTGGGCGACATCGCCAGGGCCTGTTGTCCGTTGACGAGCGCCTCGGCGAATTGGTGCTTGCCCAGCTGGAGGCCGCCGATCCCGACCAGGACGAGGGCATCGCCGGGATCGAGGGTGCGTGCTGCCTCGAACGCCGCGGCCGCCGGGGCATAGAGCGACGGATCGGCCGTCTCCCGGACTCGCTGCAGGAGCGCGAACCCGAGGTCGCGCTGGGAAACGGGATCGCTCGGGTCGGCCCGGACTGCGGCCTGGAGGCGCGCGATCTCCGCCACGGTCGGTGAGGTGACAGCGGCAGGTGACGCAGCGCCGGCGGACGGAGCGGAGGCGCGGGCGGACGGAGCGGGCGTCGCCGCCAGAGCCGTGCTGCCGGACGACACCGGGGCGGTCGGTGACTGGATCGCGGCCGGGGTGGAGGCTCCGCAGCCGACGCTCGCGAGGGCGATGACGATGGGCATGGCCAGACGTCGCGTTCGGAAGTTCATGTCCGAGGATACGGTGGAGACGCGCCGCCGGATGACCGCCGACTGCCAGGACGTTGTCGGTGGCCGCCGCTCAGTGGATGCTCGCGAGCGCGACGGTCGAGCTATAGCACCCGGCCTGGATTCAGGATGCCGAGTGGATCCAGCGCCACCTTGATGGCGCGCATGACCCGGACCGCGTCCGCGCCGCGCTGGATCTCCAGCCACTCACGTCGCGCGACACCGATACCGTGCTCGCCGGTCACCGTCCCACCCAGGTCCAGGGCGGCCCGATAGAGGTCGGCGCGGACGAGCTCGGTCAGGGCCTCGGCCCGGGGGTCGCCGCGCTCGAAGACGAGGTCCGGATGCAGGTTGCCGTCGCCGGCATGTCCGAAGGTCCCGATCCGAACGTCGTGTTTCGCCGCGATACGCTCGATGGCTCGGAGCATGTCCGGCACCCTCGCCCGCGGCACGCCGACGTCTTCCATCCGCACTTCGCCGAGCCGCTCCAGCGCGTAATGGGCGGCACGGCGGGCCTGGCGCAACCAGTCGGCTTCCTGGGCATCCGCGGCCCGGACGACATCTGTGGCACCGGCGGCGCGGCACGCGGCCTCGGCCCGCTCCAGCTCGTCGATCGCGGCCGGGCCGGGCATGTCCGACTCGACCATGAGCATGGCCGCGGCGGTCCGGTCCAGGCCCAGGTCGTTCATGTCGTCGACGGCGGCGATCGTGAATCGATCCATCAGCTCCAGAGTCACCGGCGTCAGGCCGGCGGCGGCGATCCCGGCGACCGCGTTACCCGCGCTGTCGAGCGTCGGGAAGAAGGCCAGCATCGTGGCCCGCGGTGGTGGGGCCGGACGAAGCTTGAGGGTCGCCTCGGTGATGATCGCGAGGGTCCCCTGGCTGCCCACGAAGAGGTGCGTCAGCGAATAGCCGGCCACATCCTTGATGTTCTTGCCGCCGGTCCGGATGACGGCCCCGTCGGCCATGACGACCTCCAGCGCCAGGACCGAGTCGCGAGTCTGGCCGTACTTCACGCAACACAGGCCGCCCGCATTCGTGCCCAGGTTGCCGCCGATGGAGCACATCTCGAAGCTGGCCGGATCCGGCGGGTAGAACAGGCCGACTTCGGCCACGGCGGCCTTGAGCCGGGCGTTGATGACCCCTGGCTGGACGACAGCGACGAGATTTTCCCGGTCGATCTCGACGATCTTGTCCATCGCGGTGAAGGCGATCGTCAGGCCGCCCTCGATCCCGGCCGCCCCGCCCGACAGGCCCGTGCCCGCCCCACGCGGGACGACCGGGATGCGCAGCTCGCCGGCGATCCGGACCAGCTCGGCGACCTGTTCCGTCGTGGTTGGCAGCGCGACAGCGCCGGGCAGGCCCGCCCGCAGATAGGCGGTCTCGTCCAGCCGATAGCCCTCGCGATCGATCGCGGCGGTCAGCAGGCGGACCTCGGGGAGTCGTGCCCTGATGGCGGCGACGAGCGGATCGGTGGCGAGGGTGTCGGCTCGCTGGGTGGTCACCCGGCAAAGTCTAGCGGGCCCGGCAGGTGGACCGGCACGACCGGGGTAGGATGGTCGCCATGGCCCGTGTCGCATCGCTCGCGATGGCCGTCGTCCTCGCGGTCACGGCCATCGCCATCCCCTCCTTGGTCGTGCCGGTCGCCCGTGCCGCCTCACCGATCGGCGTCGGTGACATCGTCGCGGGATCGGTCGGTCGGTCGAGCCTGAACCTCGACGCGAGGTACGACACGTATCTCAGGCTCCGCTGGGCGAGCGGTGCGATCTGGGTCAACTCCGTCGCGACGATCCGCAACACGGCCGGTGGCCCCATCGACCGGATCGAGTTCAACACGATCGCCGCCCGGCTGGGTGGTCTTCGCATCGGGGTCGTGACCGTCGATGGCGTCGCGGTCCGACCGACGATCAGCGACCAGACCGTGGTCGTGCCACTCGGCGGCATCCTGCCGTCCGGTGGATCGACCCGCATCCGGATCACGTTCGGGGCACGGCTGCGGAGCGGGCTGGCTGGTTCCGACTGGCTCTTCACCAAGGCCAACGGGATCATGGACCTCTACCGCTGGCTGCCATGGGTCAGCCGCCGGATCGCCTTCTCGCGCCCCAACCACGGCGATCCGTTCGCCACGCCGTCAAGCAAGTCCGTCCGTGTCCGGATCGTCGCGGACCGCAAGCTCGTGCTGGCGACGACCGGCGAGCGGGTCTCCGTCAGTCGCGGTGGGCTCAGCCAGACCTTCGTGGCCAGTGACGTGCGCGATTTCACCGTAACCGCAGCCACGGACTACCGGACGAACTCAAGGGTCGTGGGTGACACGACGGTCCGGGTGTGGTACCGGCCGGGTGCGCCGGGTAGCGCGATGCTCGACGCCACAGCCGACGCGTTCAAGGCACTCGAGGCGCGCCTGGGCGACTACCCGCATCGGACCTTCAAGGTCGTCCAATCGGCCGGCGGATACGGCATGGAGTCGCCCGGGCTCATCTGGATCCCGACCGGCGTCCGAGCTTCCAACCTGCGCTACCTGGCCGCTCACGAGACCGCCCATCAGTGGTTTTACGGCGTGGTCGGCAACGACCAGGCGAGCGAGCCGTTCACCGATGAGGCGACCGCCGACTTCGCCGCCCGCTCCATCCTCGGGCTGCGGCGTGCCAGCCGCTGCGCGACGTCGCGTCTCGACATGACGATCTACGCGTACTCAACGGCCTGCTACTACGAAGCGATCTACATCCAGGGCGGCAACCTGCTCGACGAGGCCCGTCGGCGGATGGGCTCCACCCCGTTCTGGGCGGCGCTGCGCGGCTACATCGCGGCCAACCGCAACGGGATGGCGACGACCAGGACGTTGTTGCGGGCGCTCGACGCCGGAACGCCGATGGACCTGGGCGGGACGTTGTTCCCGCCGCGCTTCCCGCGGATCTACTGAGGGCCGGGACAGCACCGGACCAGTCGCTAGCGATCCTCGGGGCGACGTCCCACGATCCACCAGACAGTCGGGAAGAGCGCAGCCGCCACGACAAGTTTCGCGATGTCCCAGACGAGGAACGGGGTCAGTCCGTAGGCGATCGTGTCATGCAGCGAATAGCCGCCGACGACGCTGAGCCACGGCAGGCCGATCCCGTAGATCGCCAGACTGCCGATGGCCATCATGCCGATGGCCCCGCCGAGATGGCGGTCCCAGCCGAACTCCGCGAACCGACCGACGATGGCGCCGGCCAACATGAACCCGATCAGATACCCGCCCGTGGCTCCAAGGATCACGGCCGCGCCGCCCTTGCCTTCGGCAAAGAACGGCAGGCCCACGAGGCCCATGACCACGTAGAGGGCGATGGCGGCGAACCCGCGCCGTCCGCCCAGAGCACCGCCGACCAGGAGCACGCCGAAGGTCTGGCCGGTCAGTGGGACGGGGGCTCGGGCGATATAGATCTGGGCGGTCAGGACGATGAACAGCGCGCCGGCGACGATCAGCGCGATGTGGCGGACCCGGACGTTGAGGCGCTCGCCGACCCGGATCGGGACCAGGAAATCGGCGATCGTCAGGCCGCGCCCCTCGGCGGTGGTGCGATCGAGCCTCGGGATCGCCAGTGTCATCAGGACTCCGCTGCAAGGATCACGCCCGCCGTGATCAACCTGTCGAGTCTAGCATCGCCTCAGTCGTACCGGACAGCCCGCACGATCGACAGGCGGCTCGCGAGGTAGGCCGGGTAGGCCGCGGCGAGCATCGCCACGACGACCCCGAGAATGAGCGTCAGCCCAACGGTCGGCCATGGCACGCCCGCCCCGACATCGAGGCGACCGCCTGCCAGCAGGACCATGGCGGCACCTACGGCCAGGCCGACCACGATGCCGAGGATCGCCCCGGCCAACCCGAGGATCCCGGCCTCGACCGCGACTGAGCGCCAGACCTGCCGGCGAGTCATGCCGACCGCCCGGAGGAGGCCGATCTCGCGGACACGCTCGATGACGTTCACGGTCAACGTGTTGACGACACCGAGCGTGGCGATGAGGACGGCCACGATGGCCAGCGCATCGAACAGTCCGAAGATCCGCGCCAGGGCATCGCTGATGGCGCCTCCGATCCGGTCCAGCGGGACGATCTCGAGCGCATAGGCGTTGGCAGCGGTCCGCAGCGCGTCACGGGCGGCGGGCGGCGCATCCGGCGCGAAGCGGACGGCGAACGCGTCGGCGCCGGCCAGGCCCAGTGCGTTCGTGGCGTCGCCCCAGCCGACCAGCACGGCCTCCCCGCCGGACCCCGGGAGGGAGCGCTCGACGATACCGGCGATGCGCAATTCGAGGACCCGCCCGTCGGCGGTCGGCAGCACGATGGTCTGGCCGACGGAGAGACCGAGGTTCGCCGCGAGGCCGGCCGGCACGATGGCAGCCCCGCCCGCGTCGAGCGCCGCGAGGGCAGCCGCCCGGTCACCGGCCGTGAAGGTGAGGCGACCATCGGCCGCCATGTCAGCGCCGACCACGGCGGCCGCGTCGGTGCGGACGCCGTTGAGCGCGATATCGAATGTCCCGATGGGACTGACCCGAGCGACCCCCGGAACAGCCGCCGAGAGCGCCTCGGCCACGCCCTCTTCGGTGCCGATCGGCCGGATCGAGGTCATCACCAACTCGCCCGGGATCACGTCGGCGATCCAGGCGCCGGCCGCAGCCCGGGCATGCTGCCCGACACCGCCCAGGGCGACGATCATCGCCAGGCCGACGGTCAGACCGCCGAGTGTCAGGGCGGTCCGGCTCTTGTCGCGGACGACCGAGCTCCGGGCAAGCCGCTCCTCGAAACGGAACAGGATCGCGAACGGGACCCCGGCCATCCGTGCGGTCGCCGGCAGGACGAACGGGATGAGCATCGTCGCGATCAGCAGGATCGCGTAAACGACCAGGGCCTGGATCACTCCGGCGCCATCGGCGCCACGTGGCCATACGATCACGCCGACGAGCGCGACCGCAACGAAGACGACGGCGAGCCAGCGCAGGCGGGCGCGTTGCCCTGATGGAAGATCGAGTCGGGTCTTGAGCGCCTCGACCGGCTGGATACGACCGGCTCGGCGGGCGGGCTCGATGGCGGCCGCCAGGGTCACCATGAGGCCGACGAGGAAACCGACGATGAGCGCCTCTGGCGGCAGTGCCGGCCGCGCCAGCGTCACGGAGCCGATCGTCCCGACGTACGCCACCATGCCGGCCGCGAGCAGGGCCCCGATGGCCAACCCGAGCAGCGACCCGACGACGCCCAGCACGAGGGCCTGGGCGAGCATGAACCAGGTGACCTGGCCACGGGTCGCCCCGGCCGCGCGCAGTAGACCGACCTCGCGGATGCGCTCCCCGACGGTCATCGACAGGGTGTTGAAGATGAGGAACGCCCCCACGAATAGCGCGATGGCCGCGATCAGGGCCGTCGTCGCCTGGAAGTCCGCGGTCGAGGCACGCAGGGTGACCGCCAGGTCGCGCGGCGCGGAGAGGACGTACGGCTCGGTGACGAGGCGGCTCTCGAGGTCACGCGACACGGCGGACGTGTCGACGCCCTCAGCAAGGCCGATATCCACACGTGTCACACCGGTCTGGCCAAACGCGGCCTGGGCGGTCCGCAACGGCACGACCATGGTCCGACCGAACGCCCCGGTGATGGGTCCGTCGCCGGCGAGGATCCCCACGACCCGGTAGGTGACGGGGTCGCCCGCACTCTGGACGGTCACCAACGAACCCAGGTGCAGGCCGTCCTGCTCGGCCAGTCCTTGCGTGATGAGGGCGCTCGACTCGTCCGGGTCGGCCAACTGCGAGCCGGCGATCAGGGGGAGGTCGTGCAGGAGGGCCTCCGTGGCCGGATCAACGCCAAGGACCGTGACCGGCGGAGGGAGCGCAGCCCCGACGGCGCCCGGAACGACGGCCTGCAGGTACGTGCGCCGCTCCAGGGCCGGCGCCGCGACAGCGATGCCCGGTGTCGAGCCGATGGTTCTGACAGTCTCGGCGGACAGTCCGCCCTCCCCGAGTGCCGCCACACGCAGATCGGCCCGGCCGAGGAGACCGCGGACGGTGCTGTCGACGGAGGCATCGATGCCCGCGTTGGTGGCCAGGCCGGCGAACAGGACGGCCACCCCGAGGGCGATGCCGACTGTGCTCAGGAACGCACGCAACGGTCGTGCCCGAAGGCTGCGCCAGGCGAGGCCGGTCAGGGACACGGGACGAGGACCTACAGGCCCAGCTGGGCGAGGCGGGCGATGAGTGGCGTCGCATCGTGCGATTCACGGCGCCCCAGCTCGATGGTCTCGCGGACCCGGCCGTCGCCGATGACGAGGACGCGGTCGGCGTAGGCCGCTGCCTTCGAATCGTGGGTGACGAGGACGATCGTCTGGCCGCGCCCGA
The DNA here is from genome assembly GCA_031421095.1 of Thermomicrobiales bacterium. Classification (GTDB taxonomy): domain Bacteria; phylum Chloroflexota; class Limnocylindria; order Limnocylindrales; family CSP1-4; genus SPCO01. The sequence goes on along the minus strand of JANONZ010000060.1, from coordinate 1,233 downwards.
CACACGAGCGCCAGAGCGCATCCAGGATCTCCGTGCCGGTCGTGTAGTCGAGGTTGCCGGTCGGCTCATCGGCGAACAGGAGCGCCGGACGCGTGACCAGAGCGCGGGCGATCGCGACGCGCTGCTGTTCGCCGGCGGACAACTGGTCGGGCTTGTGATGTTCCTTGCCGGTCAGGTCGACGAGGGCGATGGCGTCGCGGATCCGCTCGCGGAACTCGCCCCGACTGGGATCCTCGCCCGCGATCGTGAACGGCAGCGCGACGTTCTCCCAGGCGTCCATCAGCGGGATGAGGTTGAACGACTGGAACACGAACCCGGTCCGGTCACGCCGCAGCCGAGTCGCCTGGTCATCCGACAGTCGGCTGATCGTGGCGCCCTCCAGGATGACCTCACCACTCGTCGGCCGATCGAGGCCGCCGAGAACCTGGAGGAGGGTCGACTTGCCCGAGCCCGAAGGCCCCATGAGCGCGACGAATTCACCCGCTTCGACCGACAGCGAGACGCCACGGAGCGCCTCGACGACCGTTGAGCCCAGCGGGTAGGACTTCGTGAGGTCGCGGGCCTCGAGGATGGTCGTCATCGCCGCGAGTGTACCCGCCGCGGCGAGCCTGCCCGCCGGAGTACGGCTCAGGCCCCGATGAAGAAGCTGGTCACGCCGCTCACGATCGAGTCCAGGAGGCTTTGCGACGTCCCGCGCTCGATCACGCGCAACCGGATCGGAGAGGCCTCAGGTTCCGGCGTCGGCGTGGGCGTCGGCGTGGGCGTCGGCGTGGGCGTCGGGGTCGGGGTCGGCGTGGGGGTGGGCTTCGGGGTCGGGGTCGGCGTCGGTTCGGGCGTCGGGGTCGGCTCCGGCGTGGGCTTCGGCGTCGGGGTGGGTGCCGGAGTCGGTTTCGGGGTCGGTTTCGGGGTCGAGGCAGGTGCCGGAGCCGGCGCCAGGGTGGGCTTCGGGGTCGGCTTCGGGGTCGGCTTCGGGGTCGGCTTCGGGGTGGCGGCCGGTGCCGCGGCGCATGCGTCGGCGAACAGGACCGTCCACATCTTCTTGCCTGTCGGACCCTTGTAGGCACCGATGCCGATCACGTCCCAGGCCGACCCGAGGATGTTCGCCCGGTGTCCGGAGGAGTCCATGAACATCTGGTGGATGGCGGCTGTGGCGGAGTCGTCCGGGTTGGTGTTCCAGCCGATGTTCTCGCCGGCGAGCTTGAAGCAGAACCCGACGTCGCCAAGCTTGTCGAA
>JANONZ010000059.1:0-1890 GCA_031421095.1 Thermomicrobiales bacterium | reverse complement strand
CCCGGATCTCTGGCACGAACTTGCGCATCTCGGCCAGGAACGCGCCCTTGCTGATGTCGCGCCACATCTCGGCCGCGCCGGTCCGCCAGAACTTCGTGGCGAGGCGCAGGAAGCCGCGATCGGTCAGGACGCCGGCGAGGTCGCGAGGGCTGACCTGGAGGCGCCGGTAGCCCTCGCGGGCGAAGGCCAGGACGGCGTTCGGCCCGGCCCACACCTCGCCATCGATGCGCTTCGTGAAATGGACGCCCAAAAACGGGAAGCGCGGGTCCGGAACGGGATAGATGAGGCCACGGACCAGCCTTCGCGCGTCCGGCGTGAGGGTGTAGTAGTCGCCCCGGAACGGCACGATCCGCTCCTTGCCTGGATCGCCCGTCATCGCGGCGACGCGATCCGCCTGAAGGCCGGCACAGGCGATGACATCACGGGCGATGAGGTCGCCGCGGGTCGTCGCCAGGATCTGCTCGCCGCTGCGCTCGGTGATGCCGGTGACCGCGCGCGAGGTGTGGATGACCCCGCCGCGGGCGCGGACCTCGTCGGCGATGGCGAGTGCCACCCGCCGGAAATCGATGATGCCGGTCGTCGGACTCCAGAGCGCCTTGATGCCGGCGGCGTGCGGTTCGATCTCCCGCAGGCGTTCGGGACCGATGACTTCGAGCCCCGGGACGCCGTTCGCCTCGGCTCGCTCGCGCAGCCTCTCGAAGCGCTCGAGCTCCGTCTCATCGAGGGCGACGACGACCTTGCCGCACGACTCGAACGGGATGTCATGCTCCGTGGCGAAGGCCTGGACCGCGGCCTTGCCCTCGCGGCAGAGGCGTTCCTTGAGCGAGCCTGGCGTGTAATAGAGCCCGGCGTGGAGGACGCCGCTGTTGTGCCCGGACTGGTGCGTTGCGACCTCCGCCTCCTTCTCCAGGATGGCCAGCCGCAGGTCGGGTCGGCGCTCCAGCAGGCGATAAGCGGTGGCGAGGCCGACGATCCCGCCGCCGATGATGGCCACGTCCACGCGGTCGACGCGGTCGCCCGTCACGCCTGGGCCTCGACTGGCCCGACCGGCGGGAAGGGTAGCCCGGCCGCCTCACCGAGGCCGACCAGCGTTGCGTGGTGGCGCCCATCCAGGACGACCCCACGCCGCTCGCTCAGGCGTTCCGCCTCCGCCTCCGGCTCACCCGGGATGAGGACCCGGCCGCGGGCGCCCGGGGCTGTCGGGGCCGCGACGAGCGCCTCACACAGCGCCTCCATGCGCGCTTCGAACGGCCCCTCCGAGCCGTCCAGGACAGTCGGGTCGACGACCCAGAATGCTTGCCCGAGATCCGACCGCGCGCTCGTGCTGAACAACCCGATGATGGCCGGACCCGAGGTCGCCCCGGCCAGGACCCCGGTCAGCATGTCGACCGCGAGCGCGAGGCCGTAGCCCTTGTAGCCGGCGTTGGCCTCATCGCCCCCGAGCGGCAGGAGTGCTCCGGCCAGGGCAGCCTCCGGTGTGCGTGCGGGGTGCCCGTCGGCATCGATCGCCCAGCCCTCCGGGAGCGACTCGCCGCGCCGGGCCGCCACCTCGATCCGTCCGCGCGGGATGGTCGACGTCGCCATGTCCAGGCAGAACGCCCCGAACCGCCCGGCGGGTGCCGCGATGGCGATCGGATTCGTGCCCAGCAACGGCTGACGAGCGCGGGTCGGGGCCACCAGCGGCGACGAGTTCGTCAGGCTCATCCCGATCATCCCGGCCCGGGCCGCCCGCAGCGCATACCAGCCGGCGATCCCGTAGTGGTTACTGTTGCGAAGGACGACGAGGGCCGAGCCTGCCACCCGGGCAAGCTCCACGGCACGGTCCAGAGCGACCCGCGATGCGTGATGGCCCCAGCCGTTGCGGGCGTCGTAGCGGACGAGGGCCGCTCG
>JANONZ010000058.1:0-2287 GCA_031421095.1 Thermomicrobiales bacterium | reverse complement strand
GACCGGTGTACATCATCCGGCCTGCCGACATCGAGCTGATCCCGACAGCCGAGAGGTACCAGCTCGAACCGATCCTCACGGTCCCGGTGGCGCTCGGGACGCCCACCGCCGGAGAAGCCCGGCAGATCTACCGCGTGCAGTTGCTCGATTCGAAGGCCTGCGGCGGGTAGGCATCTGACGGTCCTGGGCCGACTCCCGCTAACACCGCCCGAAGTCATGGCGCCGACGAAGGCCATGCTCAACCGGGCGATGGACGCCGCCGGGTTCCGGTTGGCCGTGGAGGCGGGACTGGACTTCGGCATGATCGTCAATGCCGCCGATACGCCGGAACAGCGTGAGTGGGACGAGATCGTGCGCCGCGACGGTCTGAAGGCGGCCCTCGCCTGGCGCGACCGCCGCTACGACGAGCGGCTCGCAGCGAGCGACTGAGCTCGAGCCCCCGCGACTGAGCCCCCGCGACGCCTCGGCCCCAGTGGCCGCTCCTATCGCTGGCACCGATTGATTCGGGGTTGGCCGGCCCATAAGGGTCCTTCACCGTCGATTCGGCCGGCTCGGTCCGTACCTTGCCGGCCACGCCAACGCTGGGAGCGATGAATCCGCCCGAGAACACTGATACGCCCCGGCCGCCGCTCCCTGACCCGGCTCGGCCCTGCAGCTAAGCGCCAGTGCAGCCCCGGATGTAACGCTACGGCCGATATGACCAGGGTCAGGCGCACCGACGCGGAGGTTCAGGCGGCCCGTGAGTCTGCCCGGATCGGCGCGACCCTCGGCTCGGATCTCCAACGTACGCGCAAGCGGCGTCGCATGACCCAGGCGGCGCTGGGTGAACGGATCGGGCTCCACCAGACCCGGATCAGCGAGATCGAGGGAGGCCACGGCGCGACGGCGCCACTCGAAACATGGATCGCGCTCGGGATCGCTGTCGATCGACCCCTGGCCGTGTCGTTCTCGCGGGACATCCAGCCGGACGAGACGCGCGACGCCGGGCACCTTGCCGCGCAGGAACTGGTCCTCCGTCTGGCCCGGCAACACGGCCGCCGCGCCGACTTCGAACTGCCGACCCGCTCTTCCGACCCTTCCCGCTCCATCGATGTCGCCCTTCGCGACGACACCGCCCGGGCCCTCATCGTCGTCGAGATCTGGAACCGGCTCGACGACCTGGGCGCCGCCGCACGCGCCACGACCCGCAAGGCCTTCGAAGCCGAGGGACCGGCCGTGCTTGCCGCCCGCGACGGTCCGCCATACCGGGTCGCGATCTGCTGGTTGCTTGTCGATACCGCCGCGAACCGTCGGCTCGTCGCTCGCTTCCCGGAGATCCTCGAGGCAAGGTTCCCGGGCTCATCCCTTGGCTGGGTCCGCTGCCTGGTCGACGGAGCGCCGCCCCCGAACGAACCCGGCCTCGCCTGGATCGACCCGAGATCCGGTCGGATCGTGCCGCTCCGCCGTCGAGGCTCGGAAGCCATCGGATCCTCATCCGGCGGCCCGTAGCTGTACGTCGACGCATTGACGAGCAGCATCGAAGAGCTAGCGGCCGAGGTTCGCGCCTACGAGGACCTCAAGGCCGGCCGAGTTCAGATCAGGAGCGCATCGCTCGCGGAACTGCCGACGGTGCTGATCCGAGCCCGGGTCGCTCACGGCTGGACCCAGAAGCAGTTGGCGGGGCTGCTCGGCGTGACCGAGCAAACGATCCAGCGCTACGAGGCCACCGGCTACCAGGGCGTTGCGTTGGCGCGACTCGCAAAGATCGCCGAAACGCTCTCTGTCCAGGTCGTTGGCGTGTACGCCACCGCGTAGACGCGCTGAGCCGCCCATCGCATCGACGCCGGCGGTGACGCTTGCGCCCGCGGAGGAGATCACCGAGAGGTCCCACGCGCCGACCACGGGATCGCCTCGTCGGGCGAGAGCGGCGTATGGATATGCCGTCAAGGGCGGCTCGATCTCGATCCTCGAGGCCGAGTGGGGGCGACCCGGGGCAACGAACCGCCGCGGCAGGGATACACGCCCAGGCCGTCGTCATCGGGCCCGGTCCGGTGGTCCCTCGGCCTCTTCCGTGATCATGACGCGTCCTTGCCCTCCTGTTGACTGCCCAGCAACGCTGTCAGCCCCGCGCGCACGAGGTCTGCATCGGCCGGCGCAAGCGTCCCGATCTCACCCCGCACCAGGCGATGGTCCAGGGTGAACAGCTTGAAGCGCACCCGGGACGGAGCGGGCAGACCGGCGGCGGCAAGGTCGGTGAGGGTGCAATCGAGCGGCCAGGGCGGATTGGCCTGCGAGGTGATCATGGCCA
>JANONZ010000057.1:0-3188 GCA_031421095.1 Thermomicrobiales bacterium | reverse complement strand
ACTTGAGGCCATCAAGATTCCGCGGCCACGGGATGTCGCCGTTGCCGGAGTGGCGTCCGAGGGCCTGCTGGTCCTGCTTCTGATCGTCGTGCCGCGGTTCGGGGCGGCAGCGACCGTCGGCTGGCTGGTCGTGGCCACCGTACTGTTCAGCGGTCGGTCTCGTGATCCTCGGGCCTTTCGGGATCCCGATCGCGGACGGCGAGGACCTTGCTGACCCGGCGGCCATCGGTGCTCTCCACGGTCAGCGTGAGGCCGTCGACCTTGACCTGGTCGCCGGGTTTTGGCACGCCGCCGATGCGGTGGTAGATCAGCCCGCCGACCGTGTCGTACTCGTCCTCATCCTCCAGCCCAAGGTCGACGTCGAACAGCTCGCCGAGATCGTCGACATCGGCCCGCCCGTCGATCCGCGCCTCGTCGTCCGAGATCTTCACGATCATCGGATCTTCCTCGTCGTACTCGTCCTGGATCTCGCCGACGATCTCCTCGAGCAGATCCTCGATCGTGACCAGGCCGGCCGTCCCGCCGTACTCGTCGAGGACGGTGGCGATGTGAACCTTGCGCCGCTGGAACTCGTGGAGGAGGTCGTCGACGCTCATCGATTCGGGCACGAAGACCGGTGGCCGCAGGAGCGAGCGGATCGCCGGCCGCTGCCCGTTCGGGTCCTTGAGGAAGGGCAGGAGGTCCTTGGCGTAGAGGATGCCGATGATCTCGTCGATGGTCTCCTCATAGACAGGGATCCGGCTGTGGCCCTCCTCGATGACCGTGTCGATCGCCCGCTCCATCGTCGCATCGGCAGGCAGGGCGACCATCGCGATGCGCGGGACCATGACCTCGTGGATGCGCTGGTCGCCGAGCTCGATGACCGCGTGGATCATCTGCTCTTCCTCCGCCTCCAGGATGCCCTGCTCGCCACCCTGCTCGATGATCAGGCGCAGCTCCTCCGAGCTGATCCGCTCGTCAACCGCGACGTCCGCACGGAACAGCCGACTGATCCGGCGGGTCACGAAGGTCAGGAACGCCACGAGCGGGCCGAACAGCGTGCCCAGCCCGACGATCAACCGGCTGAAGGTCATGGCCACGCGCTCGGCGTGGGCTAGACCGATCTGCTTGGGCACCAGCTCGCCGAAGATGATCGTAAACATCGTCAGCAGGCCGGTCACCACGACCAGGCCGATCAGGGCGGCCGCGTCAGGTTTGAGCCCGGCGCTCACAAGGGCGGCGGCCAGGTCGTCCGCGAGGTTCACGGCCGCGAATGCCGAGGCAAGGAAGCCGAGGAAGGTGATGCCGATCTGGATGACCGCGAGGAACCGCCCGGGATGCTCCTTGAGCCGCTGGACCCGGAGCGCCGCATGGTTACCTTCATCGGCGAGCTGTGCGAGGCGGCTCCGCCGGACCGTGACCAACGCGATCTCGGTTGAAGCGAAGATCCCGTTGAGCAGGACCAGGATCACGATGATCCCCAGCTGGAGGACGGTCTCATTCATCGCGGAGGCGGCTCCGGCTCAGCCGCGGGCGGTTTGGGTCTCGGCTCGCGGATTCGCGCCGGCACGCCCACCGCCAGCTTGCCAGCCGGCACATCACGCGTCACGACCGCACCCGCGCCCGTCCGCGCCCCTTTGCCGATCTCGACCGGTGCGATGAGCATCGTGTCGACCCCGATGAAGGCGCCGTCGCCGATCGTCGTCCGGTGCTTGCGGGTGCCGTCGTAGTTGGCCGTGATCGAGCCGGCGCCGATGTTTGCCCGCTCTCCGATCACCGCGTCGCCGAGGTAACTCATGTGATGCTGCTTGGATCCCGGGCCGAGGCGCGTGTTCTTGAGTTCCGCGAAGTTGCCGACCTCGGCTCCCCGCCCGACGACGGTGCCCGGGCGCAGGTGGCTGTAGGGCCCGACCGATGCCCCGTCATCGACGGTGGATGCCTCGATGACGCTAGCCCAGACCCGCACAGAACGGCCGATCGTGGCATCGATGAGCTGACTGCCGGCGCCGATCGTGCTGCCATCACCGACCGCCGTCGCACCGCGCAGGATGACATTCGGTTCGAGGGTCACGTCCGCTCCGAGGTCGACATCCCAGTCGAGATAGACCGTGGAGGGGTCACGCATGGTCACCCCGTTGCGCATGTGCGCTTCGTTGAGGCGGACTCGAAGTGTCCACTCGGCGGCGGCCAGTTGCGATCGGTCGTTGATGCCGGCGAAGCGGCCGTCGTCCTCGAACGCGACGGCGCTGACGATCCTGCCGTCCTCGCGGGCCAGCCGGACAAGGTCCGTCAGGTACAGCTCGCCCGTCGTGGCCGATGGTGCGAGAGCCCCGATCCGGCGACGCAGCCAGTCGGCATCGAAGGCGTACAGCCCGGCATTGACCTCGTTGCCCGCCAGTTCTTCGGCCGTGGCGTCACTGGCCTCCACGATTCGCTCCACCGTCCCGAATCCTCCGCGGACCACCCGCCCGAGCTGGGCCGGATCCGCCGCGAATACACTGGCCAGGGCGATCGCGGCGTCATCCTGGCGGCGCGCCTCCAGGATGGCATCGAGGTCTGCCCCGGTCATGAGCGGCACGTCGCCGGACAGGACGAGGACCTCCAAGGCGTCGCCGGGCACACTGCCGAGAGCCGCTCGCAGCGCGTCACCGGTCCCTCGCGGCTCGTCCTGCAGGGCGAACGTCGCCCGGCCGGCAAAGGCGTCGGCGACCACGGCGACCGGGGGTGAGTAGACCACGATCGTCCGGTCGATGCCGGTCCCTTCGTCGGTGCTCGCCCAGGCATCCAGGACGTAGGCAAGCATCGGTCGCCCGCACAACGGATGAAGGACCTTGGGCAGACTCGACTTCATCCGGGTGCCGAGCCCAGCAGCCAGCACGACGGCGACCGTGGCGGTCGCCAGGTCGGGACCTGGGGGGTTCACGAGGGATGGCGCCGTCGGTCGCGGGTCCTGGAGCGGCTACCGCTCCCGACCCGAAGACCAAGCGCGACACGGTCAGCAATCATCAGTGGGTCCGGGCATCGTAGGGGCGGCTCGTCTGGGGTGTCAACCGTGCCTGGCGATCGCTTCGATCTCCACCCGGGCACCCTTCGGCAGCGCCGCGACCGCGACGGTGGAGCGCGCCGGCGGCGGTTCGCTCACGAACCGACCGTAGATCGCATTGACGGCGGCGAAGTCCGCCATGTCGATGAGGAAGATGGTCGTCTTG
>JANONZ010000056.1:0-1916 GCA_031421095.1 Thermomicrobiales bacterium | reverse complement strand
CTGAACGCGACCGGATCGATGTCGATGACGAACGGCACGCGGATCTCCTAGGTCGACTCGGTCGAGCGGCCGGACGCCCAGAGGCAGCCCGCCACCCAGGCGATCAAGGCCGCCCCTGCCGCAGCGATCGCAGCCGTCACGTCGAACGCGAGGACGGAGATCAGGGCGATCAGCGGGAGCGAGCCGATCCACAGCACGAGCGCCGTCCCCAGAGGAGTCTCGTGGCGCGATGCCCGACGCCGAAATCGCGCGATGATCGAGGGGGCTCGCTCTTCGATGAGCTCGATCCGGCCGCGGTAGCGGCCCATGCCGCACGTGAAGCGGACCTCGCCGGGCGGCTGGGCCGGGAGATCGATCGTCGTTGTGCCGCTCGGCGCAAGTCGGCGATCCAGCTTGGGTGCAGAGAAGACGACCCGTTCGGAGCAGGCGTCGTCATCGTCGCGTCTGAAGACGAGCCGAAGCGGCAGCCCGGCCCGGGCGACGATCGCGCCCGGGTGGTAACCGCCATCGATGACGATGTCGATGACCTGGTGGCCGTCGGGGTCGAGGCGCGCTCGGACTCGCTGCTCAAGCATGGCTAGACCCGCCCGCCGGCCATCGCCGACATCCCCCCGCCATCGTCATGGTCCCGCCCGCCAGCAGCAGGTCGGCGACGAGGAGGATCGCGGCCACAAGGAGCAGGGTGAAGACGATGTCTGGCATGCTCCTAGTCCAGCAGACCGGCCTGAGCGTCCGCTGAGGACCGGCTAACGCCCGGCTGAGAACCGAGCCGTTCATCAGACATGGACGCCGATCACCCTCAGACCGTCAGCAGGATGGCGAAACCGAGCACGAGCACGACGATCGCCAGGACGACCTTGGTGCCACTGGCGTGCTCAAGGTGCCAGCGGTTGACGACGCGGATCAGGCCGGGCCGGCTGGCGAGAACGAGCAGGACGACGAGGGGCGTGATATAGGCGAGGTTGTAGAGGACGAGCCCTCCGAGACCAGCGCCCACCGTTCCGCCTGCGCCAAGGAGCGCGACGATACCAAGGTAGACCGCGCCGCTGCACGGCACGGTGCATAGCCCGATCAGGACGCCGCCCCCGAAGAGTGCGACCGGCGAGCTCGTCCGCGCCCAGGTGCGCATCCGGCTGTGGAGCGCATGGGGTGCCTCGAGCTTCCACGAGGCGTCGGGCAGCAGCACATCACGGACCATCCACAGCCCGAGGCCGATTGCGATGAGGGCGGCGATTCGGCTCGGCAGGTGGTTGCCGCCGAAGTCGGTGAGGGTGGCAACCGCGGTCATGAGGCCGAGTCCGAGCAGGAAATACGTGACGAGAACGCCGATGACGAAGAAGGCGCCCAGGCCGAGCACCGTTCGGCTAGCGGCTCCGGCGTCGGGCGTCCCGGTCGGGCCAGCCGATGCGAGCGATCGCTGCGCGGCGAGGCCGAGCGCAAACGTGGCGAAGAGGATCAAGACCCCGAAGGCGCACGGATTGAAGCCATCGAGGAAGCCCGCCAGGACGATCGCCGGGACGCTGAGCTCGCCGAGCGCCTCGTGGCCGCCCATGGTGGGACCGCCCGCGAAGACGGCGACCACCGCGGCGGCCACAACACCCGCGACGATGAGCAGAAGCAGGCGGGGTCGGGCATCGGACGTGCCTCCCATCGCCGCTGGCATCAGACGGTCACGGTGAGCGTGCCCTGCATCGACGGGTTCGCCTTGCCGCCGCAGCAGATATCGCAGTACCAGCTGTAGGTGCCGGCCGTCGTGGGCGCGGTGAACTCGAACACTTTGCCGCTTTCGGGGCCGACCTTCCAGTCGATGCCGAGTTCGTCGATGGCCAACTGATGCCAGCCACCGCCGTCGCTGTGCATCGATGTGTCCATGCTGGTGAGCTCGATCTTCACGGTCTGCCCGGCCTTGACGGTCA
>JANONZ010000055.1:0-3151 GCA_031421095.1 Thermomicrobiales bacterium | reverse complement strand
CTCCAGCTTCGGGCGGGGTTGTGCGGGTGCTGTATAGGCCGGAGGGGGCGCGGGGGGCGGTGCCGGCTCGGATGGGACGATCCGATCCGGACGATCGAGTCGGATGACCTGATCGGCGAGGCTTCCGCGCCGGCTCAGCAGGACCGCTCGAGCGGCCGCCTGGAGGAGCGTCCGGTCCTCCGGCCGGAGGCGATCTCCGCGCAGGATGTGGACGCCTCCATGCGCTTCATGCGTTTCGTGGACGAGGCTCGACTGGCTGGTGCGGACGACCGTCTCAAGCGCGTCCTGGAAGTCCTGGGCGTACGACGCCCCGTGCTCGTTGACGATCACCAGGTCCACGTCGAGCAGCTTGAGACGCCAGTATTCGTGCGCCCTGAGCAGCTGCCGGACGATGTCGAGGTCCTCGGCCTCGTCGATCCGCACCAGGACGATCGGGAGGTCACCGGAGATGCCATGGGCCCACAGGCCGGACGCTCCACGCTCATTCTGGGCGAGCAGCCCGGGGGCCGGTCGAAGTGACGGATCCGAGTACAGGATCCGGTTGGCGAGGCGCTGGAACAGGTGCGCCTCATCCTGCTCGATGCCCAGGTGATGGAGCTGCACCTGGGCCTGCGTCCAGGCGAGGGTTGCAGCGCGTTCGAATGTCGCCGCCTCGCGATACTTGTCCGCCAGGTCCAGCACCTCCTCGCGCGACTCGGCGACGACGGTGGAGAAGATCGCGTGAGCGGTCGCGCCGGGCGCGAGCTTGACCCGCAGACGGATGCTGAAGATCGGATCCAGGACCGGGCCGACCGTATTGGACAGGGGCCGCCCATCCACCACCGCGGCGGGAGAGCGGACCGTCCGGCCGCGGCCAAGGAACCTGGCGCGGTCTGTCTCGTACTGGATGACCCCCGGGACCTGGTCCTCGATGACGGCCACATGAGCCGCCCAGACCTGGCGCTCGCCGGCCGATCTCGGACGGCGCGTAGCCAACAGCGCGCTGGCCTCCGGAACGAACTCGGTCTGGACGAAGAGATTCTGGAACGCCGGGTGGGCGACATCGGCGGCCTGCGGCGCCAGCACGACCTCGGCGTAGGACGTCAGCTCGATCTCACGAGTCTGGGAACCGAGATTGGTCAGTGAGACGCGACGGATCTCCGCGTCGTGCTCGGTCGACACGACGATCGTCAGCCGTGTCGCGATCGAGCCATCGCGACGGAAGAACTCAGCGTGATCCTCCGCGTAGTCGACCTCGTAGGTGTCGGCCTCCTGCCCGCTTGGCTGATGGCCGGCTGACCAGACCGCGCCCGTATGCCGGTCGCGCAGGAAGAGGTAGCTCCCCCACGCGTCGCGAGTCACGTCCTCGCGCCAGCGGGTCACGGCGACATCTCCCCAGCGGCTGTATCCGGATCCGGCGGCCGTGATCATGACCGCGTAGCGCCCGTTCGACAGCAAGTGCGTTCGGGGGATCGCGTCATGGGGCGAGGTGAAGCGTCGAAGGACCGGCGGCACGAGGTCGCGAACGTCGGCCGGGCTCGCGACCTCCTCGGCGCGCGGTCGGGCGACGAGCACATCGCGCGGCATCCGCTCCTGGAGCAGGAGCTCCGTGGCCTGGATGATGGGATCGCCATGGAAGCGGTCGACCATCGCCGACCCATTCAGGACGTTGCCGAGCGCGACCAGCAGCATTCCCTGGTGGTGCGCCATGTAGCTGTTGACGGTGGCCGACAGCGCTCCCTCCGGGAGGCGTCGAGGGGTGTAGTCGATGGCCTCCCGAAAGCCGAACCTGCCAGACGCTCCGGCCTTGCTCAAGCGTGCGAAGTTGAGCACCGCGGCCTGCGGCTCGATCAGCGCACCGAGGCCAGTCGCGTACGGGGCCACCACGAGATCCTCGGCCAGTCCGCGCTTGAGGCCCAGGCCTGGCACACCGAAGCTCGAATACTGGTAGGTCTGGTCGAGATCGCGCGCATTGAACCCGGATTCGGAGATGCCCCAGGGCACGTTGCGCCTGGCCGCGTAGCTCATGTGTCGCGCCACGACCAGCCGATAGGTCTGATCCATCAGGCTCAGTGGGTGCGCACGCATCACCAGCGCAGGCATCAGGTACTCGAACATCGAACCCGACCAGGAGATGAGGGCCGAGCCGCGCCCCACCGGCGTCAACGCCCGCCCGAGGCGGAACCAGTGCTCGGCGCCGACATCGCCCTTGGCGATGGCGAGAAAGCTGGCCAGACGGGCCTCGGAGGCCAGCAGGTCGTAGCAGCTCGGGTCCAGGGTCCCGTCCGTGACCCGATATCCGATCGACAGGAGCTTGCGGGTCGGGTCGAAGAGGAAGCCGAATTCCATCTCCCGGAAGAGCTGCTGGGCCTGAACGGCGATCGCCCGGAGGCGTCGGTCGAGCGTCCCGGGACCGGCCACGCCCTGATCGGGACCGTCGGTCTGCGCATCGAACGCGTCGCCGATCGTGGAGAAGGCCGTCCCTGCCGGCGCCGGCAGGCAGGTCAGGTCCCGAGCGTGGCTGTCGATGGCAAGCCGCGTCGCCTCTGCCCAGCTGACGAGCTCGCTGTCCGCGCCCTCTCCGCGCTCGGCCGTGAGCGCTGTCACGACGTCGGACAGGGTATGCGCATAGACCGCGAGCTCGGCGAGTCGCGCGCTCCACGCCTCGGGCGTCGTGGGCACGGCTCCACCCCAGTCGCCGGGCACCTCGAGCGCTTCCAGCATGTGCTGCCGCGTGAGAGTCTGGGTTCGTCGGTCGTCGCCGATCGCGCCGGCGGCCTCGCGCGTCAATCCGATCGCATCGCCGATGCCCGCCAGGGCAGCCTCGATCGGGAGCGGCTGATCGATCATGTCTCGACAGGCATTGGCGAGGGTCAACAGATGGCCCGCCAGGTTGCCGCTGTCGACCGACGACACGTAGGCCGGCTCGAGGGGCTGCAGAGAGCGGGTGTCGTACCAGTTGTAGAGGTGCCCACGGAATCGCGTGAGGCCCCCGACCGTGGTGAGCGTCGCTTCCAGCCGCTCGACCATTTCCAGCGTCCCGATCCAACCGAGATCGCGGGCGGTCACGGTCGCCAGCAGATACATCCCGATGTTCGTTGGCGAGGTCCGATGGGCGATGATCGGTATCGGATCCTCCTGGAAGTTGTCGGGTGGCAGCGCGTGGTCCTCT
>JANONZ010000054.1:0-4540 GCA_031421095.1 Thermomicrobiales bacterium | reverse complement strand
TCTTCGAGTTGATCCCGCCGGATCCTGCGGACACGGGCCGCGGGCTCAGCGCCCTCCCGGAACCGACGCCGTGGGACCTGTTCTTCGACATCGAGGCGGATCCGTGGGCCACAGAGGTCGGCCTCGAGTACCTCCTCGGGGTCGTCGAGGAGGTCGATGGTCAGCCTCGCTACCTCGACATCTGGGCGACGTCGGCCCAGGAGGAGAAGGCGGCCTTCGAGCGGTTCATCCGGCTCGTGATCGAGCGTCTCGACGCCCAGCCGGACATGCACGTCTTCCACTACGGCGGCTACGAGTCGGGCGCGATCAAGCGCCTCATGCACCGCCATGCGACCTGCGTCGACGAGGTCGACCGGCTGCTTCGCGGCGACGTCCTGGTGGACCTCCTCAACGTCGTGCGCCAGGGCGTCCGTGCTTCGGTCGAGTCCTACTCGCTCAAGCAGATCGAGAAGTTCTACATGCCGAAACGCGAGGGTCCGGTCACCGACGCCGGGTTCAGCGTCGTCGCGTTCGAGACGTGGCTCAAGGAGCGCGACCAGACGATCCTCGACGGGATCGCGGCCTACAACCGCGACGACTGCGTCTCGACCTGGCTCCTTCGAAGCTGGCTGGAGGATCGACGCGCGGAGGCCGCCACCCGCTGGCCGGAGCTGGCGTGGGAGCGACCGGTCGTCACGACGCCGGAGCCGTCGGCCGCCCTCACCGGTTGGCTTCGGGACGTCGAGGAACGGGTTGCGGGGCTGACAGGCGACCTCGCACCCGACGACCACTCGCCCGGTGCCGAGGGTCGTCGGCTCCTGGCCGACCTGCTCGACTGGCACCGGCGCGAGGAGAAGTCGCAATGGTGGCGCTGGTTCGAGTTGAAGGACGACCTGACCATCGAGGAGCTCGTTGGCGAGCGCGACGCGATCGGCGGCCTGACGTATGTCGGCGACGTCCGGAATGAGGGGAGGAGCCTCGTCCGTCGCTACCGGTTCGAGCCGCAGGACCACGGCTTCCACGTCGGTGACAAGCCCATCGACAAGGAGACTGGCGCCGGAGCCGGCACCATCGTCGCGCTCGATGACACGCTTGGACTCATCGAGCTCAAGCGCCGCGAGAACGCCTCCTGGTCACACCCGGCCGCCCTCATCCCGATCTCACCCATCGACAGCCGGGCCCAGAAGCTGGCGATGCTGCGGGCAGCGGATGCCGTACTCGCCGATGGGATCGACGGCCATGGTGCCTACCGAGCGATCCGGGACATGCTCCTCCGTCTGCGGCCCCGCCGGGCCAGCGGGTATGGCGGCCAGCTCGCACGACCGGGCGAGGACGTGCTCGATGCGGCGCGTCGCCTTGCCCTCGAGCTGGACGACGGGATCCTGCCGATCCAGGGGCCGCCGGGGACCGGCAAGACGTATGCCGGCGCCCGGATGATCCTGGACCTCGTGCGGGCCGGGAAGCGGATCGCGGTCACCGCCCAGTCGCACAAGACGATCAGCAACCTCCTGGAGGCCGTGGTGCACGCCGCGGCCGAGGAGCGCGTCGTCATCCGGGCCATCCAGAAGGCGGGCGAGGACGACGAACACGCGGGCGCCCTCGATGGTGTCACGCGCGTCGACGGCAATGCCGATGTCGCCGCGGCGATCGCGTTCAGGACCGTCGATCTGGTGGCCGGGACCGGATGGCTGTTCGCCCGCCCGGAGTTCGACGGCGTCTTCGATGTCCTGTTCGTGGACGAGGCCAGCCAGATGTCGCTCGCGAACGCGGTCGCCATCGGAACATGCGCCCGCTCCGTGGTGCTGATCGGGGACCCGAACCAGCTGCCGATGGTGATGCAGGGCGTCCACCCGGGTGGTGCGGCTGCCTCGTCGCTCCAGCACCTGGTCGGCGAATCCGTCACCGTTCCTGCTGATCGCGGGCTCTTCCTGCCGACCTCGCGGCGCATGCATCCTGCTGTCAACGCGTTCATCTCACCGGCGTTCTACGGGGGTCTGCTGGAGACGCATCCGAATACTCGACGGCGTGTCGTGGACGGCAGCCACCCGATCCTGTCCGGCTCCGGCGTCCGCTGGCTGCCAACGCTGCACACGGGGAACGGGCCACGTTCACGCGAGGAGGCGGATGTCGTCGCAGCGGCGGTGGAGACGCTGGTCGGGATGACCTGGCAGGGCGAGGACGGCCGGCACCGACCGATCACCATCGACGACGTCATCGTCGTGGCGCCCTATAACGCGCAGGTCGCCGAGATCCAGGCCGCCCTCGAACGGTCGATCGGACGTCGAGGCAACGTCGGGACCGTCGACAAGTTCCAGGGCCGCGAAGGCGTGGTCGCGATCTATTCGATGGCCAGCTCCAGCCGCGAGGACGCGCCACGCGACATGAGCTTCCTGTACTCGCGGAACCGCCTCAACGTCGCGATCTCGCGCGCGCAGAGCGTGGCCCTGCTGGTCGCGTCGCCGATGCTGCTCACGGCCGGCTGTCGAACCCCGGAACAGATGCGGATGGTCGATGCGCTGTGCCGGTTCGTGGAGGTCGCCGGGCTCGAGGCAGCGGAGAACTGAGGCGCCCGGCTATGCTCGCGATGCGATGACCAGCGTCAGCCTTTCCCTATCGCCGAGCCGCCTGGCACAGCTACGTCAGCGGACGGTCATCTCGCTTGTGGCGGGCGTCGCATTCGGGAGTATCGGCCACATCGCGGCGATCATGGTCGCCACGCTCGTGGCCCGAGACCTGGCCGGGTCGACCGTCTGGAGCGGCGCACCGGGCGCCGCCGTGGTGCTGGGTGCCGCGATAGGCTCCACGCTGCTCTCGCGCTTGATGGTCGCTCGCGGGCGGCGGGCGGGTCTGACGACCGGCTACGTCGTCGGTGTCATCGGGGCGTTCGTGGCCACGGCGGCGGTCATCACCCGGTCCCTCCCGCTGCTCCTGTTCGGGACCACGCTCATCGGTTTCGGGAACAGTTCGAACCAGCTTTCGCGCTACACGGCCGCCGACCTCTACCCCGTTGCCCGGCGTGCATCGGCGATCGGCGTGGTCGTGTGGGGCGCGACGGTCGGGGCGGTCATCGGCCCGAACCTCGTTGGTTTCGCGGGCAGCGGCGGCGAGACGCTCGGGTTGCCGCCCCTGGCCGGCGCGTACCTGCTGCCCGTCCTGTTCGTCGGGGCGGCCGCGGTCCTGTCATTCGCGCTGTTGCGGCCCGATCCGTACAGCCTGGCGGACCAGTCCGCCGTCGACGAAGGGGGCGTCGTCCCCGGCGAGACCTCACTGGAGCGCGTCCTGCGTCGACCCAACGTCCCGGTCGCGATCGTCGCGCTCGTCACCGGGCAGGTCGTGATGGTCCTGGTCATGACCATGACGCCACTCCACATGACGGACCACGGTCACAGCCTGGCGGCGGTGGGCCTCGTGATCAGTGCCCACACGTTTGGGATGTTCGCCCTGTCACCGATCTCCGGCCGGCTGACCGACCGCTACGGCAGCCCGCGGATCATCGCCATGGGCCTGACGACGACGGCCTTCGCGGCGATCCTGTCAGCAGTGGCCCCACCGGAGGGCGGCGTGCTCCTGTTCCTCGCGCTCTTCCTGCTGGGCTACGGCTGGAACCTCGGTTTTGTGGCAGGTTCCACGTTGCTCACGTCCGGCCTGGGACTCGCCGAGCGAACGCGGGTCGAAGGCCTGACCGATGGGCTCATCTGGAGCGGGGCGGCGGCGGCCAGCCTTGGATCGGGCTTCGTGGTGGCCGGTGCCGGCTACGCCACGCTCGGCATCATGGGCGCCGCGATGGTCCTCATCCCCGGCTGGTTGCTGCTCCGCCGGAGCCACGCACTGCGTACCGCGGTCAGCTGAGCAACTCGCGCCGCAGCCACGCGGCGAGCACCCGGGCGCACGCCGCCACCTCGTCGAGCGGCACGCGCTCGTCGGCGCTGTGCGCGACCTTGACGTCGCCGGGCCCGAAGATGACGCACGGCGTGGCGCCGACGTTGATGAACATCTGCATGTCCGCGCCGTAGGGCTCGGCCAATAGGGCCGGGCGACGACCGGTCACCGCCTCGGCGACCTCCACCAGTCCGGTCGGGAGCGGGTGGTCGGACGGGACGCGCGCCGAGCCGAATCGCCCGCCCGTGATCTCGACCGTGGCCGGATGGTCGCGCAGGAAGTCGTCGGCCTCGCAGGCAGCCGCGATGCAGGCTCGCAGTTCAGCCTCGGCATCGGCGGCCGACTGCCCGAGACGCACCCCGTAGCGACCGTCCGCGATCACCTGGTCCAGGACGGTCGAGGCCCACTCTCCGCCCCGGACGATGCCGATGATGGTCGGGTACGGCAAGCCCAGCGCAGTCATCAGGGCATCGGTCTCGGCCGCGTTGCGACGGGCTTCATCGGCCTCCAGCGCCCGGCTGAGTACCCACAGCTTGTCGAGCGCGGAAACGCCTTCGCGCCGCTGCGACGCGTGGGCGGCGCGGCCGGGAACGGTCAGGCGGAACGTGATGGCACCCGCGTGGGCGACGACGACGTCGAGATTCGATGGTTCCGTGATGATCGCGAGGTCGCCCGTCACGCC
>JANONZ010000053.1:0-8713 GCA_031421095.1 Thermomicrobiales bacterium | reverse complement strand
GCCCATCGCCAGTCGGCCGTTCGGGCGAGGGCCCAGGCGGAGCGGTTGCTGGATCAGGATGGTCGGATGGAGCCGTCGCGACCGGCGCTATCGGCGGAGCTGGAGTCGGGCTGGTTGCGGAGCGTGGCGGCCGCCGAGCCCACCAGCGGCACGTGATGAGCGGCTGGCGGCGGAGGTCCGGCGCGGATCGGCCACGATGGCACGGAGGGACCGGTGCCTGACGCCGGCCGTGTCGTCGCGGGGAGCGCCAGGGGCATCCGCCTGGAGGCGCCGGGTCCTGGTACACGGCCATTCGCGGACCGTGTGAAGCAGACGCTCTTCGCCATCCTCGAGCCGGATCTTGTCGGGGCCAATGGCCTGGATCTGTTCGCGGGTTCCGGCGCAGGGGGTATCGAGATGCTGTCGCGTGGGGCCGGTCATGTCACATTCCTGGAGCGCGACGGCGGTGCTGCCCGTGTCGTGGCGGTCAATCTGGCCCGGACCCACCTCGGCGGCGAGCGGGCACGTGTCATTCGGGCGGACGCCATCCTGTGGCTGCGCGGGCCAGATGCCGCAGCGGCCGGTCCCTTCGACATCGTCGTGATCGATCCTCCCTACGCGGACACGACCCTTCTGGCCGATGCCCTCGCGGCCGTCGAACCCAACCTGGCGCCTGGCGCCCGTGTCGTCGCCAAGCATTTCTGGCGCGACGTCCCGCCAGCCCGTGTCGGGCTGCTAGCATCCGATCGCGAGCGCCGCTTTGGCGAGACGACACTGACCTTCTATCGGTACCAGGAGGATCGATGAACACCGTCGCCGTCTATCCGGGCTCGTTCGATCCGATCACCAACGGGCACGTCGACATCGTCCGGCGCGCCGCGGGCGTCTTCGACCGGGTCATCGTGGCGGTCCTGGCGAACCCCAGAAAGGCGCCCCTCTTGAGCGTCGATGATCGCATCACGGCGATCCGGGGCGCGCTGGCCGAGGGCGGCCTGCCCATCGAGCAGATCGACGTAGAGGCGTTCGACGGACTGACCGTGGACCTCGCCCGCGCACGTGGGGCGAGTGCGATCGTCCGTGGCCTGCGCGCCATCAGCGACTTCGAGACTGAGATGCAGCTGGCCCACAACAACCGTGTCCTGGCGCCGGATGTGGACACCGTCTTCTTCATGACTTCCGTGTCCAACGGCTTCGTCAGCTCCAGTCTGGTCAAGGAGATCGCCTCGTTCGGAGGGGACGTCGCGACGATGATCCCGGCCGCCGCCGCCGCCGCCCTGAGGGAGGCACTGGCCAGGCGCTGACCGTCGGTCGTCATGCCATAATCTCATCCAGCGGATCCCGGCAGGCCGTCCCAGGAGGACACTCCGATCGACATCATCTTCCTAGTCGAACGCCTCGAATCGCTCATCGCCAATGGCAAGAAGCTGCCGCTCACCACCAGTGTCGTGGTCGATCAGAACGCGGCCCTTGGCCTGATCGACGAACTGCGGGTTGCGGTGCCCGAGGAGGTCCGCGCGGCCAAGCGCATCAACACAGAGGGCGAGCGGATCATCGAGAAGGCCCAGGAGGAAGCCGAACGGATCGTGGCCCGGGCGCAGGAGCAGGCGGCCTTTCTGATCGATGAACGAGGCCTGACCCAGGCGGCCGAAGCGGAGAGTCGCCAGATCATCGCGGAGTCGCACCGTGACGCCGATGAGATCCGACGCGGCGCGGACGAGTATGCCGTGAGCGTCCTGGTCGGCCTCGAGGGCGACGTCGTCAAGACACTCCAGAGCATCAAGAAGGGGATCGCCCTGCTCAACGAGCGGCGCGCCTCGTTGCAACTCGACGACGGCCAGGCTGCCGGAGACGACGCCGACGAGCACTGGCAGGACGAGGCTGGCGAACCGTCTCAGCGGTCCCGGTGAGCGCAGGCCATCTCAAGGCGGCCCTCACCTGGAACGTCGCCGGGCTGCTGACGGACGACCTGGGCGCGGAGCGGGTCTACCCCGTCAGCGGCGTCACGATCGACCTCGGCGAAGATCTGCGGCTGGCCGAACCCATCGATGGCCAGGTGCGCCTGCTGCGGACCAATCGCGGGGTCCTGGCCGGGGCGGACCTCCACACCACCCTGGCACTCACGTGCAGTCGCTGTCTGCGCGAGGTCGCGTATCCCGTCGACGTTCGGCTGCAGGAGGAGTACCTGCCGTCGCTCGACATGGCCACGGGCCGCCCGCTCCCGGCCGACGAGGAGCCCGATGTCGCGCGGCTGACCGATCACCATGAGTTGGCACTGGAGACACCGATCCGTGAAGCCATCCAGCTGGCGGAGCCGATCGCGCCGCGCTGCCGTCGGGAGTGCGCCGGTCTGTGCGTCGTCTGTGGCGGTCGGCTCGATGAGGGTCCGCACGACCATCCCGTTGATGACATCGACCCTCGCATGGCGGCGCTTCGAGGGTTCCGGGCGGACGACGCCTGACAGGCGCGCCCGAATCGCGCTACACTCCGCCGTCGGTCCGCCACCTCCAGCTCGAGGTTCGCGGATGCCCAGAATGCCAGCCAGCGCATCGCGAGCCGCGATGATCCAAAGGAGTCCGCGACCCCATGGGTGTACCCAAGCGACGCGTCTCGCATGCTCGCCAGGGCGAACGGCGTGCGCACCTCGCCATCAGCCTGCCGACCCTCGAGTCGTGCCCGCATTGCCACGAGATGAAGCTGCCGCATCATGTTTGCCCCAATTGCGGCTACTACAATGGCCGCCTGGCGGTCCCGGTCAAGCCGGTCGTCGACGACGCCGCGCGCTGACGCGGTGACGGAGTCGCGGGCCCTCCCGTCCCGCCCGGACGGGTCCGGGGTCCGCGTTGCGGTGGACGCCATGGGCGGCGACCACGGGCCTCCGGAAGTCGTCCCCGGCGCCCTCGACTTCGCCCGCGCGCATCCCGACGACCGTCTCATCCTCGTCGGAGACGAAGCCGTCGTCCGAGCCATCGTCGGCGACCTGCCGACGAACGTTTCCATCGTCCACGCCAGCCAGGTCATCGGCATGGACGAGCATCCGGCGCTCGCCCTCCGCGGGAAGAAGGACTCGACGATCCTTGTCGCCATGGATCTGGTCAAGCGCGGCGAGGCTGACGCCGTCGTCACCGCCGGTCACACCGGGGCGGGCATGGCCGCTGCGGTCCTCCGGCTGGGCCGCCTGCCCGGCGTGGACCGGCCGGCGCTGGCCGTCCAGATGATCACCGACAGCGGACCGATGGTCCTGCTGGATATCGGTGCGAACCCCGATTCGACGCCAGAGAACCTTGTCCAGTACGCACGGATGGGCGCGATCTTCGCCCAGCGCGTACTGGGGGTCGCAGAGCCGCGTGTAGCGCTCCTGTCGATCGGCGAGGAAAAGGGCAAGGGCGACGCCCGCATCCAACGTGCGACCGAGTTGCTCGACGCGACGGACCTGCGTTTCGAGGGTAACGTCGAGGGCAAGGACCTGACTCGTCACCTGGCGGACGTCGTGGTCTGCGATGCGGTCCTCGGCAACGTCGTCATCAAGTTCTTCGAGGGCCTGACCACGTTCATCGCCGACCTGTGGCGTGACGAATTCCGCGGATCGTGGCGCGGTCGGCTGGCGGCTCTGCTCATGCAGCCCGGGATCGATCGGATCCGGAGTGTCTTTGACTACGAGAGGACCGGCGGCTCGCCACTGCTGGGGGTCCGCGGAACGGTCATCATCACCCACGGTCGCGCCAGGCGCCGGATGGTCGGCCATGCCTGCGAGGTTGCGGCGAGGACCGCTCGGTCCGGCGTCCCGGCACTCATCGCGGAGGCCTTCGCGTCGGTTGTCGCCACTGGCGTGGAGGAGACGGTATGACCAATCCGGGATTGACGGTGGGACATGGGGTCATCGCCGAACTCGTCCGCCTGGCTGCCTTCGAGGTTCCCGGCGTGGCGAAGATCGGTCGCGGTGGGCCGATCTGGCGGCGGTTGCTGGGCGGTCCGGCGGTCTCCGTCCGGCTCCGCGACGACCGTGTCCTGGTACGACTCTGGATCGTCGCTCGCCCCCGCCAGCCGCTGGCCCCGCTGACCGCCCAGATCCGCTCGACGGTCGCCGCCACGGTGGAACGCGTCCTCGGATTGGAGCTCGGTGCCGTGACCGTGCTGGTCGATGGCGTCGGGGGCTGACCGGATCCGCGGCCGGCGGACCGGTCGCCGGCTCGCCCTGGCAGCGGTCTTCGAGGCGGACTTCGGGCAACGCACGGCGGACGCCGTCCTGGAGCGCCACCTTGCCGAGGAGGAGCGTGACGAAAACGCGTCGGCGCTCGCCCGTGAGCTGGTGGCCGCGGTCCAGGCGTACCGCGACCAGATCGATGCGGAGATCACGCGCCGCGCCCCGCAGTACCCGGTGACGGGTCTCGCCCTGATGGACCGCGCCCTGCTCCGTACGGCCATTTCCGAGGTGCTACACTCGGCCACGCCGGCCCGGGTGGCCATCGCCGAGTGGGTCGAGCTGGCACGCACATACAGTGGAGAGCCGATGCGACGCCTGATGAACGGCGTTCTCGGGAGTATCACAGCGGAGGCCAGCGGCACGCGGCCGACGGATCCGGCACCCAACTCCGAGGAGAGAGCCAGTGGCAACAACGTACGAGCGCCTCAAGAAGATCGTCGTCGAGCAGCTCGGCGCCGACGAGGATGAGGTCAAGCCAGAGGCGTCGTTCGTCGACGACCTGAACGCCGACTCGCTGGATCTCGTGGAGCTCATCATGAGCCTCGAAGAGGAGTTCGGGACGGAGATCTCCGACGAGGATGCGGAGAAGATCC
Source organism: Thermomicrobiales bacterium (assembly GCA_031421095.1). GTDB lineage: Bacteria > Chloroflexota > Limnocylindria > Limnocylindrales > CSP1-4 > SPCO01. The sequence goes on along the minus strand of JANONZ010000053.1, from coordinate 3,940 downwards.
TGACCGTCCAGGATGCCGTCGACTACATCGACGAGCGGGCCACCTAGCGACCACCGCGCCCTCGGCCGGACCACGGTCCCCGTGCGTCCCGCCGAAGCGTTCGCGGCGCGGCTCGGTCTTCCGGTCAGGGACCTGGGCCTGCTGGAGCAGGCCCTCGTCCATTCGAGTTGGCATCACGAGCACCCTGACGTGGCGGCTGGCCACAACGAGCGTCTCGAGTTCCTGGGTGATTCCGTGGTCAATCTGGCGTTGTCGCAGGCGCTCTACGCCCGTCACCCGACAGACGACGAGGGGGACCTGAGCGCGCGTCGAGCCGCCATCGTTTCGACCACCGGCCTCGCCCGGCTGGCCGGACGGATCGACCTCGGCAGTGCGATGCTCCTCGGCGAGGGCGAATCCAGGCGCAGCGGCCGACGCCGACCGTCGTTGCTCGCCTCCACCTTCGAAGCGGTCGTCGGCGCGCTGTATCTGGACATGGGATTCGGTCCGGTGCGCGATTGGATCATCGGCCTGGCCGAACCCGAGCTGGTTGCGGAGGCGCCGATCGGCGTCCTCAAGAGCCCAAAGAACCGACTCCAGGAGTTCACCCAGCGACGGTCCGGGGATCGGCCCTCGTACCGCCTGGTCGACACGATCGGTCCGGACCACGAGAAGTCGTTCCGGATCGAAGTCTGGGTCGATGGCGAGCTTCTCGGGACCGGTGAAGGCCCCTCCCGGCGCACGGCTGAGACGGCAGCGGCCGAACAGGCGATGGCGCAGCTTCGAACGACCGACCGGGACGGCGTGATCGCGTGATCGACGACGACCGCGGGACGGAGCCGCGCCTCCTCGCCCTCCGTCTGCAGGGCTTCAAGTCGTTCGCGGAGCGGACCAACGTGGAGTTCGGGCCGGGTATCAGTGCGATCGTCGGCCCGAATGGCTCTGGCAAGAGCAACCTCGCGGACGCGCTGCGCTGGGCGCTCGGCGAGCAGGGTCGGGCGCTTCGTTCGCGCAAGGCTGAGGATGTCATCTGGGCGGGCTCGGAGAAGCGCGCCGCCCAGGGGATGGCCGATGTCACGCTCGTCCTCGATAACGGGGATGGCCTCTTGCCGGTCGAGTACCAGGTGTTGGAGCTTGGGCGGCGGCTGTACCGTTCCGGCGAGAACGAGTACCTGCTGAACAAGAGCCGGATCCGCCTGCGTGACCTGGTCGACCTGCTCGATGCCGCCCACCTGGCTGACAACGCCTTCTTGTTCATCGGCCAGGGGATGGTGGATCAGGCACTCGCGCTGCGGCCAGAGGAACGACGGCCGTTGTTCGAGGAGGTCGCCGGCGTCCGACGGCACGAGCGGCGCCGCCGCCGGGCCGAAGAACAACTGACCGAATCCGAGGCGAACCTGGCTCGTGTCGAGGACATCCTGGGAGAGCTGCGGCCGCAGGCCCGTCGGCTGGCGTCCCAGGCCGAGCAGCAGGCGTCACGCGAGACGACCGCGAGCGAACTGGCCGATGCTCTGATCCTGGCGATGCACGCTCGCTGGCACGAGGCCGCCGCCCGTCTGGCCGTCACGCAGGCGGAGCGCGACCGCGTGCGGGCCGAGGTCGATCGGGCGATGACGGATCTGGGCGAGGCCGAGACGGCTGCGTCCGGCCTCTCGGCTGAGCTCGCAATCCGGGCGAGACTGGAGCGTGATCGGCGCGAGGCACACGACGTCGCACGGACCGCGGCCACGTCAGCGCAGCTGCGCGATGCCCGACTGGCGTCGGATCTCGATGCGCTGGAGCGCGATCGCCGTCGGCTCCTCGACGAGCGGGCTGCTGCAGAGGCGGAGATGGCCCTCGGCCGACGATCGATCGCCGCCCCGGTGCCACCTCCGGACCTGGACCTTGGGGCGACCCTCGGGGAAGCCGAACGCGAGCTGGCCGATGCACTGGCGGAGCTGGCCGCCCTGCGCAGCGCCCGACAGGCACATGGCCAGGAGCTCGCTGCACTGCGCCGCGCCGCTGCCGCGCGGCAGGCCGAAGCCGAGACTGCGCGACGCCGCCTGGCGGAAGTGGAACACCGCGCTGCTGAGGAGGCCGGTCAGGCCGAAGCGTCCGCGGAACGACAAGCTGCGTTGGACGCGGGCCTGACCGAGGCTCGTCGGGCGCTCGTGGAGGTCGTCGATGCCGAAGCCGCTGCAACGGCTCGCTGGGGATCGGCCCGCGAGCTGGCCAGTGCCGCCGAAGCCGTGCGAGCCGGCGCCCAGGAACGCCTAGCGGCAGCCAGCACGGTCGCGGCAGCCCTCCGGGCGCGCGTTGACGGTCTCGCTGTCAGGCTTGCCGACGAGGAGGCCCGCGGGATCGCCCGCGCCGCGCGCCGCGTGGGTGGCCGTCGTCTCGACGAAGATCTGGCCATCGATCCACCGCTGCGGGCTGCCGCGGAAGCGGCCCTGGCCGAGGCGACTCGGGCCTATATCGTGAGCCTGGACGCCGTCACGTCGTTGGCCAGTGAGCGTGGATCGCTCGTCGTCTCCGAACGCGCCTTGGGCGCCGCCGGCCCCGATGACGCTCGCGAGCGGCGGTTCCGGGAGGCTCTGGCTGCGGCCGGTGGCGGCACACTGGATGGCGCCGTGCGTCGGGATACCACGGGTGCTGCGCGGCGATTGCTGGCCCGGGCCGCCTGGTTGCCGGACCTTCCCGCCGCACTCGCCATCCAGGCAGTCCTTCCGGCGGGCTGGGTCGCCGTGCCCCGGGACGGCAGTGCGATCGTCTCGGAGTTCGCGGTCACCTTCGGGGCGACCGAATCGGTGCTGGAGCGACGGGCAGACGCGACTCGCCTCACGGCCGATCTGGAGCGACTTGACCAGGGGGTCGCGGAGCTTCGGGTTGCGGCCACGGAGGCGGAGTCGGTCGCGCGGTCTGCGCAGGCGGCGGCGGAGGCCGCGCGAGCTGAGGAAAGCCGGGCCGGAGGTGCGCGTCGTGCCACCGAGGAAGCGGAACGAGTCGCGGCACGACGAGTGGAGACGGTCGTCCGCGAGGCTTCCTGGCATGGGGCCCAGGCGGAACGCCTGCAGGCAGAACTGGAGCGTGGCCGGGCTGCCGTGGCGGCGTTGGCGGTGGAACCGGGAGGAGGAGACGCGGACATGGCCCCTTCGGACAGCCCTGAGGATGGCGCCGGGATCGCCGCCTGGGACGTCCGGGCGACGGCCCTGCGCGCCCGACGAGACCGCCTGTCCGAAGAGGCCGCCGCCAGAGAAGGTGCCCGCCGCGAGGCCGAGCATCGCCGGGCTCGGGCGGAGGCGTCGACGATGATGGCCGAGGAGCGGATGGCCCGTGCCGACCAGGGGATCACGGTGCTTGGGGAGCGTGAACGGGCGCTGGCGGAGGAACGCGACGCATTGCGGACCGAGATCGCAGTAAGCGCTGAGCGTGAGGTTGCCGCACGGACTGGCCTGGCGGAGGTCCATGCCGCTGACGCAGCGGATCGGGATCGCCTTGCTGCCGCGGAACGCGACGCGACGGCCACCCGCGAGCGGCTTCGCGCCGCCGATGCGCGACTCCGCGCCGCCGACCACACGGACCTCGAGGCGCGCCTCGGGCTTGATGCACTGCGCGAGGGGGTTGTCGTCGAGCTCGCCGGGCTGGGCGAGCTCGGTGTCCTACGTCTCTCGGCGGTCGGCGTCGGCCCCAGCACGGTCGGCGTGGGCCCCACGGCGGTCGATGCCGCAGCGAGCGAGGACGACACCGTATCGGACGAAGTGGCGGCGCTCGAGACCGCCATCGATCGGGCCGCGCCGGTCTGGGCCGCGCAGCCACCCAGGCTGCCGGCACCCAACTCGGTTCGCCTCGGCCAACTCCGGCGACGCTTCCACGAGCTCGGAGCGGTGAACCCGTATGCCGTGGATGAGTACGCGGCCCTCAGCATCCGGCTGGAGACGCTCGAGGCCCAGGATTCGGACCTGCGGACCGCCATCGTGCGCAC